>CAZUAM010000363.1:0-3393 GCA_964618095.1 uncultured Planctomycetaceae bacterium
ATCAAGGTCCGCCCCACCCACAGCAACATCATCTTCCCCGGGCCGGGCATCGGCGGCTACTGTCTGCCCAAGGACGCGGGGCTGGGCTACTGGGCCTATAAGCACATTCTCGGTTTCGAGGACGGTGACGGCGTGTTCAAGATCAGCCCCACGGCCGTGGACGTCAACGATACCCGCGCACTGCACGTGGCCGAGCTCACCCGCGACGCGCTGAGGAACATGGGGCGCTACATTGCCGGGGCCGACGTGCTGCTCTGCGGGGCCAGCTACCGTCAGGACGTGGGCGATACGCGCTACAGCGGCTCGGAGATGGTCATCCGCAAGCTCGCCGAAATGGGGGCCGAGATGCGGGTGCACGACCCCTACATCGACCACTGGTACGAGCTGGAGAAGCAGGACGTCTATCCCGCGCCAGGTCATTCGTGGTCGAGATTCTTCCGCAACCAGGAGAACCTGGAAGCGATCCGCCTGCAGGATGATCTGGCGGCTGGGCTGAAGGGCGCCGAGGCGGTGATCCTTGCCGTCCCGCACCAGCCGTACCTGGGTCTCGACCCGGCCCAGGTCGTCCGCTTCGCCGGCGGGCCGCTGGCGGTGATCGACTGCTTCGGGATCCTCTCCGACCGGGAGATCTGCAAATACTTCGAGCTCGGCTGCGAGGTCAAGGCCCTCGGCCGCGGACACATTCAGCGGATCAAGGAGCAGGTGCGATCAAGAAAGGTGGATAGGACTTCATAATTCGGGGAGTTTCCCAGCGGTCCTTTCCCGGCAGATCGTCACGGATACAGTTCGGCCGCGGCGAAGTCGAGGCCCAACTCGAGCAGGGTTTCTTTCTTGGGCACGCCGGTCTGGGTGTCCCAGCCCATCGCTTCCAGGTATTCGGCAACCTGGGTGTCGATGTCGACGGTGACGCCCTTGAGTGGTCCGGACTCCAGCGGGGGCGAGCCGATCATCCGCCCCGGGACTTTGAAGTCGACGTTTCGCAGGCCCTCGCGGACGTTGAAGGCCATCCGCAGCGCGGCGATCCGGTCGCCCATCTGTTGCACTTCTTCGAGCGTGTAGTCCTTGCCGGTGGTGCAGGTGAGTGAATCGGTCAAGGCCTCCGGCTTGAGGTTGCACCAGGCGAACATGCACATCCCGGCGGCGCTGCTGACGTGGTGGTGGGCGCTGACCACGCGGTGGACGTTGCCCTTCCCCGTGTACGTGTACCGCTCGATCTCTTCGCTGACCAGGCCCGGTGGGGCAAACTGGCCTTCGACGGTCCACGCGCTCATCTGGGTATGGCGGCCGGGCGTGGCGTCCATCTTGTAGCTGGTGGCCAATCCGGGGTTGAGGCGGGGATCGTGCATCGGCAGCTCTTCACCCTGCACGTGAACGGCGTATTGCTCGGCGCCGTTGCCGATTCGCTCGGCCGCCACCTTCATTCCGTCGGCCAGGACCTTGCCGCCGAATCCTCGGCCCTCGGCGATCTGCCGGGTGATCTCCACGATGGCCTGGTGATTGCCCCAGGTCAGCTCGACGCCGCCGGTGTCCTCGGCGGTGATCAGCCCGTTCTCGTAACACTCGATGGCAAACGCCACGGTGCAGCCGGCCCCGATCGTATCCAGACCGCAGCGGTTGCAGAGTTCGTTGCAGAGGTTGATCGATTCGAGGTTGTCGTTCAGGCACATCGTGCCGAAGGTGCCCAGGGTTTCGTACTCGGGCTTGTGGGTATCGGAGGCATAAGGCCCCTCTTCGACGACGGTGTGGCCGCCGCAGGAGATCGGGCACTGCCAGCAGCCGTACTTCTTTCGTTGGATGGCGATCACCGCGTCGTCGCTGATCTTGGCGGCGGTGGGGAAGTCGTCGGGCACCCCGGCCCAGTTCTTGATCGGTGTATCGCCGCTGCTGCAGGAAGCTGCGGTAATCCCCGAAGTCCCGTACTCGTGCAGCACCTGGTAAAAGCCTTGCTCTTTCATGAAATCGCGGTGGTTCTTGATCGCCTTTTTCATTCCCTGCGGATCGGCCATGCTAACCTTGGCATCGCCGACGGCGACGACGGCCTTGAGCCTCTTGGATCCCATCACCGCCCCCAAGCCGCTGCGCCCCGCTACCCGACCCTTGTCGTTGACGATGCAAGAGAGGAGGTTCGTTCGCTCGCCGGCGGGCCCGATAGAGGCCGAGCGGGCCTTGGGCCCATAAAGCTCCTGGGCCTTGTCTTCCACCGCGTTGCAGTCGAGGCCCCACCACTCGTCGGCCGGCAGCAGTCGTGCTTCGCCGTTTTGCAGCAGGAGGTAGACGGGCTTTTCGCTCACTCCTTTGATGATCACCCCGTCGTAGCCGGCGGCCTTCATGGCGGGGCCAAAGGTGCCGCCGGAGTTGGCGTCGCCGAAGGTTCCCGTCTTGGGGCTCTTGGCCACGACCACGTAGCGGTTGGCGGTGATCCCGGCCGTTCCGGTCAGCAGCCCGGCGAAGAAGCCCAGGTGGTTTTCCGGCCCCAACGGGTCGACGCCCGGCCTCTGGAGCCTGAACAGATAATAAGCCCCCAGGCCGTAGCCCCCCAGGTACTTCAGGTAGAGGTCGTCCGTGGGGATTTCCAGCGAGGTCTGTTGTGTGTCGAGATCCACGATCAGGATCTTTCCCATGGTCCCTGGTACTGGCATGCGACGGGCTCCTTTTGAGAACTGGGCAGGTTTGACAACCGGGCAGGGGGTCAGCAAGAGCGAATCGAAACGTCCCTATGCCTCGTTTAGCCGCCGACGGCACGTCGGCGATCACGTCGCCCGTTGCCGCGCCGACGTGCCGTCGGCGGCTCCCCGGGTAACATGTCGCGAACGGGGGAAATCGCTTCCCTGCGCTTCCCAAGGTCGATGCTGCAAGCCAAATATACACGCGTGCCCCAATTAGTCCATGGGCGTGGGGGCCCGGGGGCGGATTTGCAGCGGGCCGCGCCCCCGGTAGAATAGGCCCTTTCCAGGCGTTCCGCGGCGATAGGGGGGCGGCGCTGACCCTCCAGGAGTACCCGACCATGCTCGCGCAACCCCTCGGCGACTTCTCCCGGCTCTGCGTCCATACGATCACCACCAGGCCGTGGTCGATCGAGCAGGCCACCTACGCTTACGCGGCGGCGGGCATCAGCGGGATCACCGTTTGGCGGCAGTGGCTGGAAGGGCGGAAGATTGCCAAGGTGGGCGAGGCCCTGCGGGCGGCGGGCATCCAGCCCGTCTCGCTCTGCCGCGGCGGATTCTTTCCCGCCCCCGACGCCGCCGGGCGCCGGCGGGCGATCGAGGACAATCTCAGGGCCATCGACGAGGCCGAGGCCCTGGGGGCACCGCTGATCGTGCTGGTCTGTGGCGCCGTGCCCGGCCTGCCGCTGGAGGAATCTTAGCCGCGACGCCAGGGCGGGGCCAGATGGAT
>CAZUAM010000363.1:3403-7508 GCA_964618095.1 uncultured Planctomycetaceae bacterium
CTCGACCGGGCGAGAGAGGCCAACGTCAGGCTGGGCATCGAGCCGCTGCACCCGATGTACGCCGATAGCCGCTCGGCCGTCAACACCCTCCGACAGGCCAACGACCTCTGTGACAGGATCGACTGCCCGCTGGTGGGAGTGGTTGTCGACGTCTACCATGTTTGGTGGGACCCCGACCTGGAAGGCGAGATCCGGCGCTGCGGGCAAGCCGGGCGGATCTTCGCCTTCCACGTCTGCGACTGGCGCACTCCGACTGAGGACCTCTTGAACGACCGCGGCCTGATGGGCGAGGGCTGCATCGACGTCCGCCGGATCCGCGGCTGGGTTGAGGAGTCCGGCTTCGACGGTTTCATCGAAACGGAGATCTTCTCGAACCGCTATTGGGCCATCGACCAGGGTGAGTTTCTGGAGAAGATCAAGGATGCGTACTTGAAACATACGTGAGAATCTTCTCGGCGATCAAGCTGCAAATTGCAGAGTGGAGACTAACTGCCTATCCAAAAACCTCCTCCCCTCGCCCCGCTTGCGGGGAGAGGGGCGGGGGGTGAGGGGTTTTCGGATAGGCTCCAAGGGCGTTGAAACCGGGGAGCAGCATATGAACGTTCACACGATCGGCATCATCATGAACGGGGTAACGGGACGGATGGGGACGAATCAGCACCTGGTGCGCTCAATCCTGGCCATCCGGAAAGAAGGCGGTGTGAAGATCGCTGCGGACGAGGTGATCATGCCGCAGCCCATCCTGGTGGGACGTAACCCGGACAAGCTCAAGGCCCTTTCCGAGCAACACGGCGTGGAGAAGTACAGCACCGATCTGGACGGCGTTCTTTCTGACCACGATTACCCGGTCTACTTCGATGCGCTTTCCACGAATCTGCGGGTGCCGAACGTCCGCAAGGCGATCGCCGCCGGCAAGCACGTCTACGCCGAGAAGCCGACTGCCACGAACCTCGACGATGCGCTGGCCCTGTACAGGGAGGCCAAGGCGGCGGGCGTGAAGCACGGGGTGGTGCAAGACAAGCTCTGGCTTCCGGGGCTGCTGAAGTTGAAGCATCTGATCGACACCGGCTTCTTCGGCAAGATCCTTTCGGTCCGCGGCGAGTTCGGCTACTGGGTCTTCGACGGTACGTGCCGGCCCTGCCAGCGGCCGAGCTGGAACTACCGCAAGGAGGACGGCGGCAGCCTGCTGATCGACATGTTCTGCCATTGGCGCTACGTGATCGACAACCTCTTCGGCGAGATCCGGTCGCTGGTCACTCTGGCCGCCACCCACGTCGAGAAGCGCGTCGACGAGCAGGGCCGGGCGTACGCCTGCACGGCCGACGACTCGGCCTACGCCATCTTCGAGCTGAAAAGCGGCGTCCCCGTGCAGATGAACTCCTCCTGGTGTGTGCGCGTCCGCCGCGACGACCTGCTGACGATCCAGGTCGACGGTATGCGAGGCACTGCGGTGGCCGGGTTGCGGAAGTGTTGGATCCAGCCCGAGGCGGCCACGCCGAAACCGGTCTGGAATCCCGACGTCGAGCCCGAGACCGACTACTTTGCCGATTGGCAAGAGGTGCCCTCAAGTGTCGAGTACGACAACGCCTTCAAGGCCCAGTGGGAGCTGTTCTTCAGGCACGTGGTCGAGGATACGCCCTTCCGCTGGAATCTCCTGGAGGGCGCCAAAGGCGTGCAGCTTGCCGAGTTGGGCCTGAAGTCGTGGCAGGAGCGGACCTGGGTGGAGGTGCCGGAGTTGGCAGAATGATGAATGCAGAATGACGAATGCAGAATGCAGAATGATGAATGCGGAATGCAGAATGATGAATGATGAATGATGAATTCAAGAGTCACTGTAACAGCGTGGCCTTGACGAAGAGGCCCGGCGGAAATGGAGCGGCGCGTGGCAGAGCAGATTGATCACTCTGCTGGAAGAGGGAGGCCACTACGGCGTGGTGCCTTCCCGGCCCGAGCTGGACCGATTCGTTGCCTGGATCGATCTGTTGATTCCCTACGCCGGCGACTACACCGAGGCCATGGCCGAGGACCGGATTCCCCGCTATAACCACTTCCTCGAAAAGCGCCGCCGCTGGCACGCGGAGGAAGCCGGGAACATCACCCAGGATCTTCTCGAGCGGGAGTGATCCCGTCATTCGGAGCTGTCGCTGATCCGCACGATTTTGCGGTAGCCCGTGGGCTTCCTGCCCGTGTCGATCACGAAGTCGAAATCCTCGTCTTGATCGACCGCTTCGTGGAATGCGCGGAGCGTGTTTTGCATCAGGCGGCGGTAGCGGAGCGAGGCTTCGTTCTTTCCTTCCGGGTCGAGGACGCGGACCCACCAGAGGTTTCCAAGCGACGGGAAGTAGGGGTAGGGAATCACGATGGCCTTGTCCAAGACGGCAGCCGGCCCGTAGATCGACCGGCGGGGGTGTGCCTCGGCGTGCTTCTTCAGCCGGCGGGCCAAATCGAGCTGTTCGGGCCAGGGGAGGTGGTGGCCGTGGTCCGAGGTCCAGAACCAGACGTAGCGGGCTCCCATGTCGTAGGCCGTCGTCACGGCCCGTTTGGCGATCTCCGGGTCGCACTGGCCGTAGATGCTCGTGCCCCAGAACTTCCCGAACGGCCGCGTCCCGCCGCGAAGAAAGGCGAAGTGGTAGCGGAGCAGCTCGTCGGCCGTGTGGCGGCGCTTGGCGCCCGACCAGCGCGAGACCGCCTCGTCGAAGGGCTCGAGCTGATAGCGCCCTTCGTGGACGATGCCGCTCAGCCCGCCTTCCATCTGAAAGTGGGCCGTCTCGAAGATGGTTTCCCAGGCGGGATAATCGTGCTGCTGGAGACGCATCTCGCCGAAGTTGACACCGCGACTTTCCAGGGCTTTCTCCAGCCGATATGAGCCGTAACTGCCCGAGGAATTGTATCGGGCCCGCACCCTCACCGAGATCAGGGCGGCGGCGTCGCTGAAGTAGCGCAACGAGTTGTGGATCAGCTTGTCGCCCACCATGATGATCGTCGGCTCGTCCATGAACATCACCGAGCCCACGTAATTACTGCGATAGAGGTCGGCCGGATAGCGGAGCGCCGGCGTGCCTCCCTCGCCCCGCAGGTAGAAGACTCCTTCGGCGCGGACGAACTTCTCCTGGGCGGGGCTTATGGTGAAGAGATTGATCCCGGCACCGATCATCACCTTGTAGTCCTCGGCCGTAAACTCGACGTAATCGTAGTTCTGCCGCTGGGGTTTCTGCGGAAGGCGGTGGCCTTCCCGGTCTTTGAAGCTCCTGCCGGTGCCCACCAGGAGTTCCCGGTCGAGATCGAGGGTTTTGGTGTCCTTCCAAGGTTTCCAGGGGACATCGTGCCCGGCGTGGCGAAGCGTCAGCACGTGGCCCAGGTAACTGCACGTCTCGGGCATCGCCCGCTGGGAGTCGGCGCCGGCCGTGCGACGCGGGATGAAATACTTCCGGAAGTGGCGCCAACCGGGCAAGAGTGCCCGTGGCGAACGGGCAGAGCGGTACTCGAGCGTCTCTGAGGTCTCTGGAATCCGCAGCAGGTAGCGGGAGAAGTGCAAACGCCCGGCGGTTGCGTGCAACGGGTCTTCCCGCGTCAGGGCGCGGAGTTGAAAAAGCGGCGGGGCATCCGAGGCATCCTTCGCACGGACTTCGAGCTGCCACCAAAAGTGAGAGGTTCCCTCCACGTCTTCCCTGGGGCCGTAGAGGACGTCGACGGCGGCAAACGGGGCAGCCTGGTGGGGTGTCGCCGTCAGCACGGCGTAGTGTCCGTGGGTGCCCGGCGCGGGCGAAGATTCGCCGGCCAGGCAGCGGGCAGAACTCGCCCAAAGCACGCTACACAACAACCACAGGCCCACGGCTCTCAGGTACATCGCATTTCTCTCCTCTCGAAACAAGGTAGACACCATCTGGCGATTCCGGCTTGGTGCCAATCGCACACTGGCCGCAAGGCGAGCATACGCGAAAACCTGCCCCACGGCAATCACCCGACGCAGCCTCCCTTGCATCCGACGGGCCCGGCCGACTTCGCCGGAACACCCGGGAAAACCGTTGCGGCTGTGAGCCGAGGCAGCTAGACTAGCCTGGATTCCCACGTTAGTTTTTTGACTTAACACCACGCAGTCACTCGC
>CAZUAM010000364.1:0-7475 GCA_964618095.1 uncultured Planctomycetaceae bacterium
GACCCCTCGGCGGCGTAGTATTGTAGGGGACATGTCTACTCGTTTGAGGGTAGTACCGCAAAGGAGCCGCGCCGGACTTTGGAGGTTACACTCGTGGTGGCAGTCCTCTTCCCTTGGGGGCAAGCGGTCCCATAGCCATCACCCAGCCGAAGGAGGTGTACCAGAGATGTCTGAAGAACCGACCAGTACCGACGTTCAAGAACAGCAGGCCCCAGAGGCCTCGCGGCGTCCGCGATGGGGCATCATCACGTTGATCGGCGTCATGCTAGCGGTGATCGGCGCCGCCCTCGTTTACCTGTTCTATCAACCGATGTACGAGGCCTCGGCCTGGATTCAGATCGAAGACACGCGACCCTATATCGCGTTTCCGGATAGCGACACCTCGAAGGTTTTTGCTGAGACTCAGGTCGAACTCATCGGCAGCCCGTTGGTGCTGGCCCCCGTACTTAGTCAAGCGGAAATCGCGCGCATCCCTGATCTCCAAAAACAGAAAGACCCGTTTGGATGGTTGCAGAAACGATTAGAAGTGAAACAGGTCGGGAAGTCGGAGCTTTTCAACATCTCGTACACCGGTCGCAACCCGGAGGATTCGGCGGGGCTCGTCAATGCGGTCGTGGATGAGTACTTCAACTTGCGGGGTCGAACCGAGGCCCAACGCACGCAAAGGGTCATCGAGTTGCTGGAGGAGCAGCGGGAACGTCGGGGCGAGGAGGTCAACCGGCTGCGCGAAAACGTCCGCACGCTGACCAAGCAGGCAACGGGCCGAGATCCGTTTGCGGCAAAGCCACCCCGGGACCTCGCACCCGGCGAGGTACTTGAGGAGTTGCGCCTGCGGCTGGTCGTCGCACAAGTGGATCGAGAGCTTCTGGAGGCCCGAGTCAAAGCCCATCAGAAGTGGACCTCCGAAGGGCAGATCCAGATCCCAGACGGAATGATCGAAGAGGCCGTCGAGGAAAACGCGGATGTCCAGGCGCGCAAGGCGGAACTGTCGAGTAAGCGCGCAAGACTTCGCGCGCACAAAATGAAGCTTTCGTTGGGGGACGAAGATCCCATCTATCAGCAGTTGCACGAAGAAATCGAACGGGACGAGCGGATGCTGAACGAGTTGCGAGAGACGCTGCGGGAAGCGGTCAAGGCAGAGCTCCAAGAATCCTTTGCCACCAAGCAGGAACAAGAGTTACGCAACGTGCGAGCGCAGCTCAAAAGCGCTCGGCTGATAGAAATACTGCTGCAAGAACGGTGCGAGGAGCAGCGTCGGAATCTTGAGCAAGGCGGCGTGGAAACGATCGAGCTGGAATTCGCACGCGACGAGTTGGCCCGGGCGAAAGAAGTATTTGACCGCATCGCGCAGCGGATCGTTATACTTCGCACCGAACAACGCGCTCCTGCTCGCGTTACGCGGCTGCAAGATGCGACTGTTCCCACAGCACCAGTCGCGTCCCCCTACCGCTCTATGGCTACCGTATCGCTCGGAGGCTTCTGTTTGCCGTTCGTGCTCATGGCGCTGTGGATTGGCGTTGCCCGCCTCAGAGCATGGAAGAAGACGCCTTAGCCGGTCGGATACGGCGAGCAGGCCGTGTTCCGGTACCTGCCGTCGGGAAGACTATTCTTCTGGCGACAAGAAGCTCTCCACGGTCACGCCCGTCGCGTCGATCGTCACGCTGACCGCCCCCGCGTCGGCCGTATGGAAAACCCGGCTGCCGGCTGCCCGGTAGGCGGCCTCGACCGGGCCGGTGTCCCAGCGGTGGCTGCCGCTGATGACGACCCACTCGGGCGTGCTCCAGGCGGCCAGGCCCGGCGGATTGCTCTGCCGGCTGCCGTGGTGCGGGACCAGCAACACGTCGCAATCGGTCGGCTCCTCGGCCAGCAGGTCGTCCAGCCCCGGCGATTCCAGGTCGCCCGGCAGCAGGATGCGGTGCCCACGGTGTTGCACGTCCAGCACGATGCTGTTGGCGTTGTCGCGGCCCAAGACGCCCCGCCGGGGCGGATGCAACACCTCGATCCGGCAGTCCTCCCCGCCGGAGAGCCGGTCGCCGGCGCGGAGCTCGCGCAGCGGCACGCCCGAGTCGCGGATTTCTTCCCGAAGTGCCACCAGCGCCGGGTTTTGCTCCCGCCACATCACGGGCGAGATGTAGATCACGCCGACCGAAAACCGCTCGAGCAGCTCGGGTAGGGCGTTGTAGTGGTCCAGATCGCCGTGCGAGAGGACCACGGCGTCCAGGTGCGTGATCCCCCGCGACCAGAGGAATCCGGCGATCGATCGGGCCCCCGAGACCGGCGAGCCGAACTGGCCCGCGTCGTACAACATCGTCTGTCCCGAGGGCAACTCCATCACCACCGCACAGCCATGCCCGACCGAGAGGAACGTGCAATCCAGCCCCAACGGTTGATGGCGGAACCCGGCCGCCGCAAACCCCACGGCCGTCCAACCGGCCAGCATCGCCACAAACCAGCGCCGCGGCGGCCGAATCGGCGGGAAGGCGGCCAGCACTCCCAGCCCGCCGTAGAACACGGCCAGCCACCAGTCGGCCGGCCCGGGCACCCAGCAGTGACCCAACGGCACGTCGCGGGCAAAGATCACACTCGACTCGAGCAGCCAGAGGTTGGCGTCGCAGAAACTGCCGAACACCTGGCCCAGCGGTGCAGCCAGCGTGCCCAAGACCAGCGTGGCAAAGCCGCTCCACAGGGCCAGCGCCATCGGCACCCACAACACCGTGTTCAACGGCACGGCGATCGGGGTCAACAGATGGAATCGGGCCATCACCAGCGGCATCGTCAACAGCCAGATCGTGGCGCTGACCAGGGTCAAGTGCCGCACGCCCCGCCCCAAGGCCCACAGCATCCGCGCCGGCCAGCCCCGGCTCGCGCCGATCATTCGCTTCAACGGAACCTGCTCACTCGTCGAATAAATCCACCGTGGCGCGAAATACATCAGCCCGGCCACGGCCAGGAACGAAAGCTGGGCCCCGGTGTGAAACAGGTCGGCCGGACTGACCGCCAGCACGATCAGCGCCGCAGCGGCCAGCGAGTTGAACGAGAGGGGCCGGCGGTTCAAGTACAGTGCCCCGCAGACCACCAGCACCAGGATCGTCGCCCGGATCACCGGCGGCCGGGCGTCGGTCAGCAGCATGTAGAACACGGTCAGTGCGGCCACGATCAGCATGGCCCAGCCCCGCCGGATCGGGGCCCGTCGCATCAAGAACAACAGCGCCCCG
The DNA here is from genome assembly GCA_964618095.1 of uncultured Planctomycetaceae bacterium. Lineage (GTDB taxonomy): Bacteria > Planctomycetota > Planctomycetia > Pirellulales > Thermoguttaceae > CAZUAM01. Next base: position 3,216 of record CAZUAM010000364.1, read on the forward strand.
GCCAGGATGCCCACGTGCAGGCCCGAGATGGCCAAGAGGTGGACCGTCCCGGTCTGCATGAAGGCCTGGGTCTGCTCGGGATCGAGTCCCTCGCGGGCCCCCAGCAGGACGGCGGCCGCCAGCGCGGAACGCCGCCGGTCGAGGTGCTGCCCAAGCAGTCGATTGCCGTGGCTGCGGGCACGGTCGATCAGCCGCCAGAGGCCCCAACCGCGGCCGGCCTCGACCACCGACACACACTGGGGATCTTCGGCGCGAAGCCGGCTCCGCAGCCGGTTGGCCCGCAGGTAGGCGGCGTAGTCGAACTCGCCCGGATTCTCCGCCCCCCGGGGCAGAGAAAGTTGACCGAAGACGCGCAGCCGGTCGCCGGCGGCTACCCCGGGCAGGTCACCGTAGACCTCCAGCCTGGTCCGGCCGGAGACGCCCCGCCAGCCGATCCCGTCCCGAATGGCAACCGCCGCCAGCTCAAGCCGTGCGCGATCGCCCAGCGGGATTGCCCTCATCGGATCGGGCCCGGGCGCGGGAAGCACCCTGGCCGACTCCAGGGCAATCGCCTCCAGACAAACCGGCTCCGTCTCGGCCCGGGCGTAACAGGCCAGGTCGTCCCGGTCGAACAGGGACCATCGGCAGTGGTGCCAGGAAGCGGCCGTTGCGGCCGCCGCCAGCAGCAGCACGATCGAAGCGGTACGCTCCCACCGCCGCCACCACAACCCCAGCCACCCCAGCCACGCACCGCCGGCGATCGCCCACCAAGCGGCCACCGAAAGCGGCCAAAACCGATCGGCCACAACGCCCGCACACACGGCCACCAGCACAATCACCAGCGGCTGGTACCGCGGAATATCAACCCGCGGTTCGGCGGTCTTGGGCGAAGGTTCCGGCATGAGGCGTATTTTCGTATCTGGACGCCCCCCCGGCAAGCGGCTATGGTAGGAGGCTCCGAAACTCGCCGAAGTATCGGCGATTGTAGTCGCCTCCTACAGCAACGTCCCGGAGCCTTGAGATGGACCAATACATCATCAGCCGCGAAGACTGCGTCCGCCTGGACCCGGCCGAGGGGCAGGTCATCTTCGCGGCCGAGTGCGAGAAGACCACGATCACGAACATGGAGTTCGACCCCCACGGGCTCACCCCCGAGCACAGCCATCCGCACGAGCAGGTCGGCTACCTGATCGAAGGCGAGGCAGAATACGTCATCGAGGGCCGGTCGTATCCGGTCCGCCCCGGCCAGATGTGGCGACTGCCCGGCGGGGTCCCCCACCAGGTCAAAGTCGGCGACCGGCCGCTGCGGGTGGTGGAGGTCTTCTATCCGGTCCGCGAGGACTTTCGGGCGAAACCATAGTCACCGCAAAGCGCCTGCCAGGAACCATGGGCGGCGACTCCGCTCGCCGACCGGCCGGCATCTGAGTCCCATTTTCTTCGGCAGGGACGGATGAAGAGGATCTTGTTTTTCGGACACCTTTTTCCCGGACTGTGATCCCGACGAGCGGTGTCTTGCTCGCTTGCCATCGGCCGTTTGCGAAGTAGCGAACGGTTTATGCAACGGTGCATTCGCCAGTCCACGAGCAAGTTCCGCGAATCGCCAAAGCAGGGGCACCCGACTGCCAAATCAGGAGCATGAATGCCATGAATGAAAGATGCGGATGTTGCACGCTCTTCCGCGGCCCTCTGGCCAGGAAAACGTGCGCGCGTGAACGCTGACGTGCACGCCGTCGGCTCGCTCGCCTCCGCGCGACTCCCTGACCGGCGCTGGCTCTTGGAGAATGCCGAGTTTCTCACGCCGGCGAGCAATCGCAGGCAAGAGGTTTGTGGCAATGCATCGCCCATCCCGGACGTAGGCTACCATCATGGCTTCCTGCATTGTCCAAGCGTAGTCGCCAACCACAAAGCGCTGTAGCCCCTTATCGCAGTACTCCTTACCCGGCGGATGCTTCTCGTCTACCAACTTGCATTCAACGACGACAGCGTCGTGGGTGGTGAGCACCGGGAGAGAATCGCGTTTCAAGTCGAACACCAAGTCCGGCATCTTGTCCGGGTGTGTGCCATCGAAATTCGTCACCTTGGGTTCTCGCCAAACCTTGCCAAACATCTGCCTATTGAACCCGCGAACCTCTTTCGATTTGCGGAGACGATTTTCGATGATCCAATGGAGTTGAAACGTAATGGTGTCCTCGTCGGCTGAGGCAAGCTCAAAGTTAATTGGTGGGTCCTCGCGCAGAAGCTGAAGGCCGCGTTCGACGACGGCATCGACGATGAGGATTAGCCGAAGGGGGATTCGCGGGTGGGGCAGAACAAATGTCACGCCGCGCGTGAAAAACCCGGGCGTGCTCATGTCTCATTCTCAAGTGGAAAGGCATCGATATGGTGGCGCAAGAGATGGACGCCGCACAGCCGTGCGCGACTCCGGGTCCAGAACCGCCGTTGGTTCAGGATACCGAGGAGCAATCCACCTTCCGGCACGCGCATGAGAACGCGGCTCGCAGCGGCCTTGTTCGCTTCTTCCATTAGGGAGCGAACGAGCGCGTCGGTGACCGGCAACTCATCGCCGTTCAACGCGACGCTCAAGAATCGCCACGAAGGATCCCATTCGCCAACCGCTGGCGGAACCAGTTCGACACGCACCCGCTGTTCTGCGACGTGAAAAGCGGGCTGGAGCATGTCTTCGAGGTAGGAGCGGAATGTCTCCGCCTCGCTCGTGTCGGGTGACTGCTCGGCAGGACCACGTACTGACTGATAGGGCGCACCCACTGCCACAGTATCCCTCACCACCGTCGCATCGTCTTCGTCCAGTCCATAAAGGTCGAAAACAAAGTCGTCGATCCTGTCCCACGGCTTCGTGGGGCGTTCCTCCAGCGTTTTGGCGAGAGCCAAAATGCGGCGTTTCTTCGCGGGAGTCAGGTTATCCGGGTCGGGAAACGGGAGCGATTCCAAATCCAGCTTGATGAAGGTGCGCCTCTCGGCGCCAAGTCGGGAACTCACCATCAGGCAGAAATGCTGGAACAAGAGGCTATGAGTGATAAGGTAGAGCAGCGAAACCAAGACCTCTCCTTCGGGGTGATCGGCAGCGGAGAAGCCGTAGTAGCTCTGAGAAAAGCAAACGGCTCGCTTGAGCGAACGATATGACTTCGGACGCGTACGCTCCTGTCCAGGTGTTTGCGGGATTATCAGCAGGGGTGCTTGGTAGAGTGTCTCGTCGCACGTCTGATACGGCGCGATTCGGCCGTGGTTCTCCCGGAACGTCTTTAGCTTGGACGCATCGAAACCGAAACCCTGATCGGGTTCCGCAAACTCGGGAAGACTCAGAAGCAACTTGGGGGGGGCGGCTCGCCTCCTCCGCGGTTCCAAGCTGAATCCTTTGCCCGAATGAAGTGTCGGCGAGGTCCACAACTTTCCGATAGTCCGCCATTCCAGCGTAGTTACCCTGCCCGTCACTTCCGCGTCGAGCGAGGTCCCGACAGCAAGTGCTTTCAGAAGCCACGGCTTTCGCACAATTGAATCGACCGCCACCGGTTCAGCGGCCTGGTAGTCGAGGCGAAAGAGACCACGGTCGTTAAGTCGACGCTCGCGGACGGGGGTCGCGAAGTAGAAGCGGTGGTCCGGCGGCGGAACGGCGTTCCTTGCGAAGAAGAGCATAAAAGGCTGCTTCATCTTCGGCCATACGGCCGTCTCCGGCAAGTTGGAACCGTTGATGATCCCCGTGATCTCCAGCCCACGGATCAATGCTGCGCGGGCGGCCTTGCCCTGATCGCTCTGCTTGAAAAGGATACGCGCAGGCAAAGCCATCGCGATCAGACCTCCCGGCTTTGTCCATTCCGCTGCGCGCCAGATGAAGGGCAGGTCCGGGTCGTTGTCCGGATTTGTGTAACCTTCCGCGATATCCGCGAGATTGCGGGCCTTGAGAGCTCGCTGGGTGATCGCGGTGAACTCGTGGTTCATTGCCTTCAGCCGCGCCTTCTCAGCTTCGTTGTCCTCGCCTTCCCTCGTAATCACACGGAGGCGCGTCCAAGGCGGATTGCCCATAACGACATCAAAGGCAGCATCGAAGCGATCGGGCACCTCGGGGCCGAGGCTGCCGAGAATGAACCTCTTTCGGTGCTCGCGGTCGTGCTGTCCAAAGTTGAACAGGACTTGCCCCTGGAGGCCGCGCGGAAACTTCAGGCTCTTAGGCGGGCGCGGAGAGCCGTTGAGTTCAATCGCCGTGATGTAAAGCGCCAGAGCCGCCAGCCGCAGGGCCGACTCGCTCACGTCAAAGCCGCGGATCTG
>CAZUAM010000365.1:0-7472 GCA_964618095.1 uncultured Planctomycetaceae bacterium
CTTCAGCCCTCTTACCGCCCGTTGGGCGCGGCCGACGGTTGCCAGCGGGCCGTCGGTCTTCTCCGCGTTGGGCTCGGCGAGCCGGCCCGACCAGCGGTCGTTGCCCTCGGTGGAGACGTACAGATCGGCCTTGGTCTCGGCGGACCAGGCGCGGGCTGACATGAATACCAGCACCATCACTGCGGCCAATAGGCCCTGTTTGCAGGTGACTCGTACCAGGGAACGTCGAGTTTGCTTGTTCTTTGGGACCATGGGAAACTCCTGATGGGATCGTGTTGAGTGGGCTTGCCTGGTTCCGGGAATTCCACTTGTTGAGCCCCGGCGGCTACGCCGGGAAATCACGCCGCGTGGCCGCGGCGGCTAAACGAGCTTGTGATTGATCACCTCTTGCGGCGTCCTTCGACCCGATGTGCCAGCGGCTCCAGTGTGGTGCCGTCGGCCAGCGTGTGGGGCTTCTCGCCGAAGTTGACGGTCACGGCCACCCCGTTGGCAAACCGCGTCTGCTGCACGGCGTGGTCCGGGGTAAGCCAGCGGTGGGAGAGCATTTCTACGTAGCCGGTCGCCCGGGCCACCGGCGCAGTCGTCTTATAGCTCTCGACGAATCGGTCGCGATTCTGCCGCCAAATCTTGCCGTTGAACATGAACATCGGCGGCGTGCCGTAGAGCGCGTTGAGCAGGTCGCGACGGTCCCAGAGCTTGGGCAGCTTGTTGTTGTAGTCGCCCCAGTACCACTGGGCCACCACGCAGTCGTGGTAGACCAGCTCCCAGAGCGGCAGGCGGTAGTAGTGACCCGTCTGGAACTTGGCCACCCGCTCGGGCACCTCGTCCCAGGGCTTGATCATCTGCCGTCCCGCGTCGGGCACGCGATACGGTCCCAGGCTGAGCATGCCCTCGAAATAGTGCACGTAGGGAACCGCCGCCTCGTGACCGGTCTCGCTGCCGGTGACCAGACGGCACTCCCGGCTGACGTAGCGCAACAGCTCCATCTTCCAGTGGCGGCTTTCGGAGCGGGTCATGGGATGGTCCTTATGGTAGCACTCCCGCCAGGGCGAAGCGGTGGTGGTGTCGATGAAGCGGCAGCGGTAGGGGTGGGTCTTGAGTTCTTCGGGAATCCGCCGCCGGGCGTAATCGACCGCCTGCCGGTCGCAGAGCACGCCGCAGGGGATCATTTCCCCGTCCTTGGCTTTCACTCGCCAACCTCGCCGCCATTGGCCGTCCGGGCCGATCATCAGATCGTCGGGCCAGGCCTCGGTCGTCCAGTCGGGATGGACCCCTCGGAGCTTGGGGAAGTTGGCCGGGTCCATCACGTCCTGGAAGATGTCGTAGCGGCTGGTCAGCACTCCCATCTCGTTGAGCCGCCGCAGCACCTCCGGCCGGCAACGATGGCTCCAGAGGATCCGCTCGATGCCCAGCGACTGCATCTCGCGGCAGATCGCCACCGGGTCCTTCTCCCAACACCAGACGTTCACGGCCCCGACCAGCAGGTCGACGTTGGGATTGGCCTCGCGCTTTTCGGCCAGGGTCTTCAACAGGCCCGCCCGCCGGGAGTGTTCGCGGTAGCGCTTGCACATGGCCACGTAGCCGCCGCGATCGAAAAAGACGTAGCGAAGTCGCCGCTTGGGGCCGAAGTTGCCTTTTTGCGGCATCCACTCGGGCGCGAGACACAAGAGCCCGTCGCGACGCGGCATCCGGACCGCCGCGTCGTCGGGCGTCTCCACGATCGTCATTAGCCCCCGTTCGCCGTCGGTGACCCCGTACCAGGCCATGCACAGGCCGTGCCCGCCGTAGAGGTGATACCACATCTCCGTCAGACTCCGATCGTCGACCGGGTAGCTGATGCCCTCGTTGAGCGGCATTACCAGGAAGCTCCCCTTGCCGCTGACAAAGGGCCGCGGGAACCGCAGCGGCCCCGCCAATTCCCCTTTGGCGGCAAGCTCCAGCACGAGCTCCGGCCGCTGGGGGTCAAGGCGGACCGCGGCGGCAAGCCGGAGCATCCTGGCCGGTTCCAGCAGGCGGAGGTCCAGCCCGCCTTTGGCGGGCCTGGCGTCCAGGACCACCAGGTTGCCGGCTGCCCGCTGCATCCACTTCTGCCCGGTGCGGCGGTCGGCGACTGAGAGCGTGCCGTCGGCTACCTGGAGCGTAACTTCGAGGACCTTGTTGGAGGCCCGGAGCCTCTCAGGCAGGTCCTTCGCGCGGAGCTCATCCAACGTGCCCACCAGCGAAAGGACCACGTCGTCCAGCCACACCTTTGCGGGGCCGTGGCCGATCAGCCGCGGCAGCATGGTCTTGGTGCCGGGAGGGATGACGAAACGGGAACTGAGCCGGCGCCAGCCGGCGGTGGGCCCGGTGGTGGCTGCGCCGAAGGTCCAGTCGGTCACTTCATCCCGCGCGTCGCGCAAGGTAACACTCAGCGTGGTACTGCCTTCCCCCTGCACCCGCACCCAACCGCTGAGCTGGTAGATCTGCCCGGGGGCCACCTGGAGTTCGCTCTTGCGGTGGAAGCTCCAGTCGCGCGAGCCGGTATGCTCGATCCGCAGCGAGTGCCGCCCGCCGTGGCGCAGACCGCTATCGAGCAAGGTCTTGCCACCGGGGGTCCGCGTCCAGAGTTCACTCCAGCCGGCCAGCCCGCGTTCAAAGTCACCGTCCTCCAGGAGGTTATCGGCGGCCGCAGCGAGGCCGGATGACGCGAGAACTGCAATCAACAACGTTAGGTGCTTGACCATGCTCCGACCTCCATCGCTGAAGTCCGATACTGCCCGGCGTGGCCGCCGGGGCTGAAGGAATACGATCCCTTACTCCTTCAGCACCATGTCGATACACATTACGGCGGCCAGGATAAGCTGGCGTATCCGACTGCCCGCCGGGACGGCTTCGGATATTTGCAGCACGTAGTTGTCCGCGCTGGTGAAGAACTCCTTGCCCAGGCCGGCCCATTTCTTCGTGACGTGGGCAAGCTCCTCGCCGTCTCGGATGAAGCGGAAGTCCCAGCCGGTCCACTTTCCTTTCAGGCTGCACACGGGGTTCTCGTTTTCGTCCAGGACGTTGAAGGCCCCGCCTACGGAGAAGAATTTCTGCTGAAATCCGCCGATGACGGCGTCGTTTTCATCATGCACGCTGACCTTCGACAGGAATATGGAAACACCTCTTTTCACCCTGACAATCTGTTGCCCGTCCGGCGTGCGAACCTGCACGTCAAAGGGTGTCATCCGCTTGTAGTCGGTGAATCTGAGCATCTTTGTGAAGAACCCCAGCTTGTCCTCCCGGCACTCCATGATGATCTGGCCGGTTTCCGGGTCATAAACGTCATAGTTGTTCGCGGCCTTGAACATTCCCACGTGCTCCTTGACGAGGAGCACGTTCTTGTTAAGAATCTCGTGCATACCGTGACTCCTTTTCGACTGGCCGACCGTCAAACGGCGGTCTTGGCAGGGCGGCCGTGGGGGGCCAAGTGCCGATCCGACTGCCCGTCCGGCCCAGCCCCGCGCCGGACGCTCCACAGTGTAGCCGGGGAGCCGCCCGCCTGGCAAGTAGGGCGGCAGGCTCTCTGAACCGCCCATCCTGCCGAGGACGATCTTCCGGCCGTCAAAGCGGATCGTCTGGCCGCCGACAATCACTTTATCACCCTGGGCCGTGGCCTTCGGCTCCTCGCCGGTTTGCAGGGTCAAGAGATGGAAGGTGGTGCCGCCGGCCGGGGATAGGGGGGACAGGGGGCAAGGACAGGGGGCAACTCTTGACAATTGACACCCTTGATCCTAATTCCCCTAGCGCGGCCTCCGGCCGCAACCAAACGGCGGGCAAGCCCGCCCGCTAAACGTTTCTATCAGAACTGCTCACGTCTCAAATGCGCACAGCACGCGCTTATCCCTCACCGGAAGACTCTAATCCGTTCATGCAGCCTTCACTGATGCTGTTTCTCAGAGACTTCACTACTCTGGGGCATCGACGAAAGCGGCCAGCGCGTAAATCAGAGCAGCGTTCCAGTTGATGGCGATCTCGTTGGTGCGATAGTCTTTTTCCACGTCCTGCCAACTGGTGGCCCTGGGATGGGGGCCGCCGACGAGGTAGCCGGGCCAAGGATCATCGACATCGTCCCCCCCGCAGCGGCGATCGTGCGGATGCATCGGCGGACGAAAGCCCAGCCCCGTGACGAACGAGCGACCGTAGCAATTGCGGCCGAACAGGTGGTTCAGGGCGTCCAGGGCGGTGGCGCGGTATTGCGGCTTGGGCGACAGGCCGTAAGCGGCCTGGAGAACGAGAACCTGCCGCGCGACGGAACCGTTGCATCCCCAATAGTAGCGCGAGCCCAGCGGGCGGGCGTAGCCGTGGCCGTTGCGGGTTTTCACGATGCCGTCGGCCGTGGAGAGCAGACTTCTGCGTAGCAGTTCGACCAGGGATTCGTCGCGGCCGGGGCGCCGGGAAGACAGGTAGGTGAACAGCCCGAGGTTCTTCACGTTGCCCCAGTCCCAGTCCTGGTCCACCCTGCCGCGGATCGACTTCGCCCGGTTCTCGAAATCGCGCAGGACATCGGCGTTTCCGGTGGTTTCCCAGAGTTCCGCCGCCGCCCACAGGCGATCGTCCGGGTCGCGGGTCTGATAAGCGCCCGTGCGAAAGCCCGTCAAATCGGCCCGGTGGTCTTCCGGACGGGCCTGGAGAAACTGGTAGCTCTTCTTGGCGGCTTCCAGGCAGCGGTCGGCCAACTCGGGTTCATAGGGCCGGAAATGGCGGGCCGCCATGGCCGTCACGGCGACGAAATCTGCCGTGGCGGCGCTGCTCCAGGGCGTGAAATACCGCTCGGTCTGCTCGCGTTCCGGCAGGATGAAGCCACCAAACGTCTTGGTGCTGAGCTTGTGATACACCGAGCCGTCCGCCGCCTGCATGGTCAAAAGCCACCGGAGTTCCCACTTGATCTCGGCCAGGAAGTCGGGCGTCTTGCCGCCGGACTCGGGGATCTCCAGCCCGATCTTGCGGATCTGCGGGCCGAAGTCTTCCCAGGCCCGGAACATGCAGCCGACAGTCACCCCGGCGTTGACCACGTACTTGTTGTAATCCCCGGCGTCGTGCCAGCCCTTGGTGCCGTCCTTCTTCTGGCGGCCCCCGCCCACAAAATCGAGCAAGGCGTCGTCCATGTGGCAGGGGCCGTGGGCGAAGGTCCGGCCGTCGTGCTCGCCGGAGACGGCCGTGCCGCAGCGCCACAGATACATGCCCCGCGCGACGGTGTAAAACGGCTGCTTGTAGACGTCCACCGCCACGCGGAACTTGGCGGATCGTCCCACGCCGGGCACGTCCAACTGATACTCGCCTGCTTTCTTGAGCGCCGAGAAGTCGGCAGTATAGAGTTGTTCCTGGGTGTCGCGATTCAGGACGGGTCCGGTGGCGGGGCCTTCCAAGACCTTTGAGCCGTCCTTGACCCGCCAGACGGCAAACTGCGAGCACGGAGCGGCAACCGTCGCTTTCTTCTCCGCGTCAAGAGGGTATCCGATCGTGTTGAGGCAAATTTTCGTCGTCTCCTCGGCCGCTCGGACTTCAGTCGAAATCAAGACAGCCACCAGAGCGACTGCCAAACGCATGGTGATGTGGGGGGCTTTCATGGTCTTCTGATTGCTCGGGTTTGAGGCTTGTCCAAAACGTTGCCCTGTGGGAAGTTCGACGCAAACACGGATCACGGCTGATTCAGGTCCAATAGGCGCCGGGCGACGGGCTCCGGCACGCGAAACACGGTGCCGTGCCTCAGGCCCTTTGGCATGCGGAGCTTCTCCGACTCTTCCGTGAAGTTCACCAGGTCGCGCGAGACAACCAGCCCATACCTGTGCTGCCTGTACTTGTCGAAGTAGACGAACCACTTGCCGTCGATCTTCAGCCCGGTCGGCCCCTCGGCCCAGTAGTTCCCGGTGATCGGCTTGCTGGGGGGGCCGTAGGGTCCTTCGGCACGCTCGCTCAGCGCCATGCGGATGTTTTTCTGCGGCGTGAAGGGCTGGTTCGTTTCATCCTTCAGGAACATGACGTAACGTTTGCCGTCCCTGACCACGGCTGCATCGATCACATTGAATCCGCGGTCATAGAACAGCCTGGTCTGGCTGAACGCTTGGAAGTCCTTCGTCGTCACGTAGTACATCCGGTGGTTGTTTCCCGGGGCAGGCGGTCCTCTGTTGCTCTGGTTGTCGGTCGCGGGAAATCGCCCCGGAATCGTCGTGGCCCAAAAGATCAGATACTGCCGCTCGGCGTGATCGTAGAACAGTTCCGGGGCCGAGCAGTTCTTGGCCTTTTGTTCATGCTCCATCACGGGAACGTAGCGCTGTTTCGACCAGTGGATGAGGTCTTTCGACGACGCGTATCCGATCCCACGTTCGCCCCAACTGACCGTCCATACCATATGAAAGGCGCCGTCCGGCCCCCGGAGGATGGAAGGATCGCGCATCAATCTGTCCCGGCCTGCTTCCGGTTTCAGCAGTGACCGTCCGCCGTTGAGGGCCTTCCACACGTACCCGTCGACACTGTGAGCGAGATGCAGTCCGTCTTCGCCGTTGCCCGTGAAGTAGGAGAAGAGGAAATGCTGCTGGGGACTCAAATCCTCAGCCAGGCTCTGGTGTACCGCGGGAGATACCGAAATCGAGACTGCCACCAAGAGTTTTCCCATGTCCAACAACACGTGCATTTCTCCTCTGAAAGATGGGCGTCCAGGATGCGCGTCGTTTCGTCACTTATTTGTTCAAGGGGAGCGTTGCGACCGGAGTTCACCTCGGGGCCCCAACCACTTCGATGTTCGGCCGGGGCGGCGCCGCCATGCCTTCGCCCATGTAGAAGCCGGGTTGCGTGGGTTGATTGTAGGCAACGTTCTGCCAGGCCACGCTGAGCCGGTATATGGGGTCGTGCATCAGAGTGTATTGACGCCGATCCGTGGGTATCGTCGTCGTAAAGATGCGCAGCTCCTTGCCGTCGGCGGTTCGCCAAATCACCTCTTCTCGCCAGTCGCCCAGGATGTCGGCGTGGAGACAAGGATTCGCTTTGGTTCCGTTATTGGTGACGCAACCGTAGTCTGCACCGTCAAGCAATCTGGTCACGGTGCCGTTGGTGTAATCCCACTTGTCAATGAAGGCACCCCCTCGTCTACCTCCTCTCCTGCCACCACCGCTGCCGTCGAGGATTTCACGCAGCAGATCCCCGTCCCACCAGATCCCCATATTGCATGACCTGGGCTTGGCGTCGGAGATTCTCTCGCCTTGGCAGTTGTACAGACCGTCGGAACTGCTGGCCCAGCATTCATAGCCTTTGTGACGGGGATCAACGTCCATCGCCAGCCCCCTGCCAGGGTCCCTCAATGGGAGCCCCCAGATCACCTTTCCCGTGGCGGCGTCACGAAGGTTGGCGCCGTTGGGGTGACGGGGCCTTTCGTGGATGGCAAACACCTCCAGACCCGGCCGATCCGGATCGATATCGGATAGATGCATCGCGTCTCCGTGCCCTAGACCTGTCGT
>CAZUAM010000366.1:0-7467 GCA_964618095.1 uncultured Planctomycetaceae bacterium
CCTGCTCAGCTCGGCGTCAAGATCGGCGATCACCTCGGCATAGCGATTGAGGCCGAACCAGTAGTTGGCGTTGGACTCGTACCACGGCCGCCAGTTCGTGCTGTCCCAGATGTTGTGCGGTGGCTGCAAGCCGTGCGTCCACAATCGCTTGCAGCCGGGCACGTCGTTGAGATAGACGCGCCGCTGGCGGATCATCCAATCGGCGTTGGCCTGGAGCTTGGGGGCGGCCTGGGTCAGCCAGTCCTTGTCGCCGGTGAGCAGGTAGTGTTCGACCATCTGCCACTGGATCACGCCCGGCCCCCCGGCGTGCTGCCAGTCCCATTCCACGCCGGTCATCGCCCCGAGGGTGTCCGGAAACAGACCATCCAGTCGCGCGGGCTTTTTCTCGTCCCGCTCCAGCCACCGAGCCAGCCCGTCGCGGGCCGCCTGGTGCATCCCCTGCAAGTCCAAGGCGCGGATGATCAGGTACGTTTCATGGGCCAGCGCATCATACGGATAGTCGCGCAAGACGTAGCGGCCCCGCTGGTCTTTTTTCAGCACCCGCAGCAGATGCCACGCACCGCAGCGCCAGGCGTCAGTCAGGCGCCTGTCCGGCACCTCAATCTGTGCCGCCGGCTCGAACTCGGGCTTGGGATAAGGCGGCCAATTGCCTCCGGGATGCATTGCCTGCATCGCCCCTTCCCAGGTCTGCTCCTCGTGTTCGCGCACGCGCTGGCGGACGGTCTTGAGGTTCCGCGCGGCAAGTTCCTTCTGGAACTCGCGCGCAGTTGTCGCTCGCGACGGTTCCACGACCGGCACGGGATCGGGTTCGAGGCCACCTTCCGGGACGTAGAAGTGCCACACGGCCGGGTTGCCCAGCGAGTCGGCGTGGGGATTGGCTGCGTGGATGCTGTCCACCACGTCGTTGGTCAGGTCCCACGCGCGGGCTTTTTCCCGGGGATCGGTGATGGCCAGCTCGACAACGGTGGTATCGTGCGCGTGATCGCCCTTGGGGCCGACAACCAACGAAACGAGGTCACCGCGATCGACGGCCAGGTCGGTCAGGTTTGGGGCATCCGCGCCGACGGGAATCGATTGCGCCCCGCCCCGCTCAATTGTGCCGCTGGCCAAGACCTCTGAACCGGCTCTGCTGTCTCGCGTGATCCACCACTGGATTGCGTTGCCTCCTTTGACGTCGCCGCTGGCCACCTTGGCCCTGATTTTGACCCGGCCCTGGATGGGGCTGCGCCAGCCGGCCGCGACGGCCCGGGTGGGCCCCGGATGCATCGCGACGCTGCGCGACGGCAGCGTGAAGGTGCTCACCTTGACAGGTTGATCGGCCGCGTTCACGCCAAACCAGGGCGTGGCGTTACTACCCCACCCGCGGACACCCGGACCGCCCGCGATTGTCTCCAGCTTCTCGCTCAGCAGGTCCCGCGGCGCGGAGACCTCCCGTGCTGCGACCGTGGCGGAGGCTGCCTGCCGCCTGTCGGTGGCGCGGACGAAGAATCCGTACTCCGGCGCCAGGATGGGCCCGGTCTCCAGGTCGGCCGGAAGGAACGAAAAGCTGCCGGAGGTGGTCCGGACCGTCACGATCGTGCGGTTGGCATTCTCCAATCGCGCCTGTTGCCTCCAGACGGACGTGTTTTGCGTGGTCCCCAGATAGAGCAGCCTAACACGGATGCCCCGCCGCGAGTTGCCGGCTTGCTTCGACTGCCAGGCGTAGTCACTCGCCATTGTTGTCCCGGCATCGCCCGCCAGCGGCTCGGGCGTGCCGATCACACCGTTGTAGGCCTCGATACGCCCGTCGAATGCGAGTCGCTGCGTCGCACCCTGGAAGCCCCACTCGATTTCCACGTCCACCAGCTTCCATGTCTCAGGCGTGATGACGCGGACGGTGGGGACCGCGTATGGCTCCGCGGGCGGCCTAGCGCCGTCCTTGAGGGCGACGACCAGGTTGTCTGCGGCCGTGTCCGGCTTCAGCGCGTCCACCGTGTAGATGTATCTACAGCCGTCGCCAGAGACTTGGGGTGTCTCCGCGGTCACGACCGCTATCTTCCCTGGCCCCGCAGCGCGGCGCGACCACCAACTAGAACTGTTGCCATGAGGCAGCCATCGCACCACCAGATCTTCGGGCGGCGGTACCGCCTTGGCGCGGGTCGGCCAACTCAGCTCGACACGCTGGACGGGCCGCGGCTCCTCCCACAGCAGCCCACAGATCACGCCAGCTTTCTCATGCCTGATGGCACCCGTGAAAAGAAACTCCGTCTCCGGAGGGTTCTCCTCGGGCTTGCAGACCGACCTGAAGAAGTACGCGCTGGGCGCGATATCCGCTGGTTGGCCCACCAGCGGTGCCAGATCTCCCGCAACGGCCGATCGCAGTTCGGCCCCACAGGCTCTGCTTGCGACCTGCACCACGACGATTCCCCACAGAATCACCACAAGTCCTGCACGCATGGTTATCTCCTATTGGTCTGTTTGCTGGCCGCCTCCCCGTCCTGGTCTTTCGATGGGGACGGCAGCTTTTCCAAGTGCCGCTCGATCCAGTCCGCGTCGACCACCCGGACCCGCCGATCCTGACTACTTGCCCAGTTTACAGGAAAGGGAGCCGGGATTGGAAGTGGAATACTATTCTGGGAACGGGCGGCGACTCGGGACGCTTAAGGCCCCCGGCACGCCCGAGAGGGCGCGATTCCCGGTAGGGCTTGGTGCAATACCGCTGAATTAGCCGTAAACCGAGTATTCGCTTATGATTCCGTTCAACCATAAAGCCGCGACCGGTGGTCGCGCCCAAAACGATCACCGCCGGTTTCTGCGATCCTTCGGCGCGACCACCGGTCGCGGCTTTATGAGATTCCGACATCATAACTGCACATGACATCGGCTTTTCGCGGTTTCCAGTGAACCTTTTGGCAGGCAACTGCGTCCATCTTTTGGCGGGTCGAAACGGTCGGCTCGCCACGCTGATCACGCCTCCTTTGTGCTTGTGACACTTGGCCGTAGATCCGGCAGAAACACGCGAAACCCGGTGTCATGAGCGACATCGGGCTTTTTTGTTGGGCTGGAAGATGAATGACGAATGACAAGTCTTGACGTTGATGCGTTTAGCGGCCGGGCTTGCCCGGCGCGTGAGCAGTGAGGATGAGACCATGGTCACCAAGGTGCTCCAAAGACCGACGCTGGTCCTAAACCGCAACTGGCAGCCGGTGAACGTCGCCAGCGTGGCCCGTGCACTGGTGCTGTTGTTCAACGAGACGGCCCGTGTCGTGGACCCGGCCGACTACCAGACCTACACCTGGGCGGACTGGTCGAGGCTGCATCCGCGCCACGGCGAGCGGTTCGTCCAGGCGGTCCGGTTCCGCCTGCGGGTGCCGGAAGTGATCACACTGACCGGTTACGACCGGCTGCCCCGGGCGGCCGTGACGTTCAGTCGGCGAAACATCTTCAAGCGGGACCGCTTTACCTGCCAGTACTGCGGTGCCCAGCCGGGCAGCGAGGAACTGACGCTTGACCACGTCGTCCCCCGCTCGCAAGGCGGTGAGTCGCGCTGGGAGAACTGCGTGCTGGCCTGCCTGGCCTGCAACAAGCGGAAGGCCGACCGCACGCCGCAGCAGGCCGCAATGCGGCTCCGCAAGCAGCCGCTACGACCGACCTGGAAGCTGCTTTATGCGGGCCATCACGCGCGGATCGAAAGTTGGTCGAAGTTCGTCAGCGAGGCCTACTGGAACGTCGAGCTGGAGAAGTGATCAAAACCCAACGTCCCCGGCCCCGGCAAGAGAAGAAATCGGGCCGGAAAAAGGACGTTGCGCGGACTCGCGGACATCGCTACTTTCCGAAGCAAACAACCGATCCGCTCCTCAGGCTGAGGTAGACCTTCCCGGCGGCGACGGACATGCCGTCAAAGACGGGCAGGGCACTTAGCTCACAGTCGTAGATCTCCTTCCCCTGAGCGGCAGACACAACCCGCAGGTGAACACCTCTTTTCCCCTCGAAGGCTGCAAGGGCCTCGGCCTCGTTCCGGAAGGCCAGCACCTTCGGATCCTTTTTTCCGAGGTCGACGGGCCCGGCCACGACCAGGCGATCTGCTGCAAGAGCCATCGCCCGCACCGTCAAGGACCGCGGATCACTCCAGAGGGGGCTGCCCTTTTTGAATATCACTTTCTTCCTGCCTCGGCGGTCTTTCTGGACGACCGGCGGGGCCCCAGCGTTTCTGCTGATGCTGAACAGATGGTAGGCGTCTGCCCTGTGGCCAACCGCCCCGCTGGACACCGACTGTCGGCCGTAGCCGAACACGGTGTCCTTGTCGAAACACAGTATGCGACCGGCAGGATAGGTGTTGGCCGCATTGGCCCATCCGCCCCACCCGGCGCTGGGCATCCCCGCGCCGACAATCCAGTACGAGCGGACAAACCATTCCTCGCCCAGCAATCCCGTAATCGAAAACAGGTGGGGTTTGGTAGCCCGCGTTCTCTTGCCGGCCCGGTCAAAACCGAAGTACTTCAGGTAGACGGATTCTCCGTCCCCGGAGAGAATGTCCGAAGTGGTCCCCTCCATGTTGAACCTGCTTTCCGGAACGAGCTGTCTGCCCGTATCCGGGTCGAGATGGTAGAGCATCGTCTTCGATAGCTCTTGTCCGGTCACCGGATCGATACGGTACAACACGATCCCGCCGTCCAGATACGAAGAGCGTCCGGCCGTCACATAGAGCGTGTCGTTCTGGACCAGGACGGACCCATGGACCGGCCAGACCGATTCCAACTGCCCGTACGCCCCAACCAGCCGTTCCTTGGGGGCGGCACGGAACCGCCAGACAAGCTGTCCGTCCGTGGCACCGAGGCAATGCACCCATCCGTCGGCGGCCCCGAAGAGGACCATTCCCCGGTAGACCGTCGGCGAACTGTCGATGCGGGCACCGGCCGTATATCGCCAGATCTCCCGGCCACCGTCATTGGCGGCCAGAGCGTGGAGGGTATGGGAATCGATCGAGGCCACGAACACCTTTCCAGCGGCGATGACTGGCTGGGTCAGCCTGCCGCCGATCGGCGTGGACCAGTGTTTCTTCAGGGCCTCAGGGATCCCGGTCGATGCCGCTCCGCTGCGTGCGCCGTCATGGCGGTACATCGGCCACTCATCGGCCTTGGGCGCAGCGGCCTCCAGCATCTTGCCGTACAGCGGTCCCTTCTCGAGCACGGGTTTGTCGGGCAGCGGCATTCTGCCGCTCTTCTCCCTCTGCGGTGCCGCTGCAAAGAAACCGGGGGCCTTGACCGTGAGGTAACACGCGCAGGCGTCGGGCGGTGCGTAGAGGAATCCATTGGCCGGGATGATCCCGTACTGGCAGGTCCCGCGGATCCAACTGTTATTGCTCAGCCACCCCTTCTCCAGGCTGACCACCTCAATCCCGGACCTGCCGGTGAAGATAAAACGCTCGGACGCCTTGTCGCGATAGCAGCGGTGATGTGGCATGCCAACGGGATCCCCCCGGGTATTGATCCGCCGCTTCACTTCCCCCGTCTTCAGATCATATCCTTTGTAGTCCGCGCCGACCCAGGCAACACCGTCGATCACAAAGATATCCACCGGAGAGTTGTATCCCTCGCTGCAAGGAGCCGACCACAACTCCTCTCCGTCTTTGACGGAATAGGCACGCAAGGTGCAGCTCGACTTGCGCCGAAAGCCGCTTTCGTTCCATCCGTGAACGCCCCACTCCACCGTGCCCGCAGAGGGTTTGTCCTGCTCCGTCCTTCCGGGATTCCTGTCGGCCGAGAGAACCACCTCGTCGGCGGCCACCAGCGTCGGCGCCGAGAAGCTCATGCGTCTTTGCGGGGTCTCGCGTGCAGTCTTCCATACCTCTTTGCCGGATTGGGCGTCGAGGCACACCACGCCGAACGTACTCTGGTAAAACAGACGCCCTCCTTTCACCGCCAAGGTAAGCGGCAGGAGGTATTCGGTCTTGGTGAAGGCCCTTCTCCACAGCGGCTTCCCCGAGTCGGCGTCGATTGCCGCAATCAGCCTGAAATCGGTTGGCTCGGGCTCGCCGCGCTGGTACAGACCACCGCCGCGGCGGTGCGCCTCGGAAGTCCCCACGACCAGATACAGAACGCCGTCGTCCACCAGGATCTCTTCCGTCCGCTCGGTCCCCGCGTATTCCAACAGCGCCGAGCCGGTTGCGGCGTCCAGGGCGGTTACCGGCCCCGCAAGTCCTCTGGTCACGTACACCTTGTCCCCGACCGCGACCAGCCTGCGGGGCAGATGGGTCGGACCTGATCGGAAGTGACGCAGGTGATCGTTCCATGGCCAGATCGCCTTCTTCCAGAGGAGTGTGCCGTTGAAGGCGTCGCGGGCGACCAGTTTCCAGCTCCCTTGGAACCGGATCGAGGCAAGCGGCGCCTCGTCGAGGATGTAAAACACGCGTCCCTTGGCCGAGACGGCCGCGGACATGCTTGCCAATTCCTCGTGGCTTCTGCCCCACCT
This sequence comes from uncultured Planctomycetaceae bacterium, assembly GCA_964618095.1. Lineage (GTDB taxonomy): Bacteria > Planctomycetota > Planctomycetia > Pirellulales > Thermoguttaceae > CAZUAM01. The sequence continues at coordinate 6,451 of CAZUAM010000366.1, forward strand.
GGGCCCCGATACCCACTGGATGGACCGGGGTATATCTACCCTGCGGTCGCGGGCAACCGCGTTGTTGTCCGGCCCGTGCAGATAATGCGTCCACTCGTCGATCTCCGCAGGCCACGGCTTGAGGGTTTTCTTCCCGTCGATAAACGCCACGCCGCCGGGGACCAGCACGCGGATGATTTCCTCCGTCGGTGGCTTTCCCCCACCCCTGGAGTCGATCAACAGGTTGACAAGATTGTCCGTGTAGGGCAGGCGCGAACCGTCATACGCACAGACCGATGCTCTGCCATAGAGTTTCAAGGCCTGGATGTTCTTTCGTGCTTTCCGCACCTCTCCGGCATCAGTATCCAGACCGTGTACGACGTAGCCGTCGTCGAGCAGTAACTTCGCGGTTTCTCGGCCGTCACCGCAGCCAAGATGGACGACGAGTCCTCCCTTGATCCCGGAGGATTTCGCCAGCTCGGTCACGTCGGCAGAAACCGGGACCGAGGCCAGCATCATCAGCACCAGGAAGGTCATTTCTCTTTTCATGATGTCCCTATTCCAATAGGCGGTTCGAGACGATCCGTTTGTCATCCATTGCGGGCAGGCCCGCACGAGATTGCAGTATAGAGGTTCCGGAAGCCCATGACAATCGAGTAGCCGGTCACCCCGATTTCGGTTCTGGGATAGGCTCTTAGGGTCAGCCCTGTGAAGGTGCATTTTTGGTGTAGCAACGGACTACAATTGGGTTAGGACGATTGTTGCCTGTTCGATAGAATTGTCGCCTCGCGGTATTCAAGGGGGATGGATGCCTTTGAGGAGGTGACAAGGATGTTGCTTGGCAAGCCCTTTGCGCAGTTTGTGGAAGAGAGCCCGATCTCGGTCATGATGCGAGGTGTCGTCGAATACGCATTTGAGGCAAAGCGGTTAAATGATCTTCTCGAAAATACCGCCGAGGCGCAGTACACGCGCACGTTGCATTTTTCTGACCGTCACGGATTTTGGGGCCGGGGATTTCGGTATCCGCCAAGGGAGGCG
>CAZUAM010000367.1:0-7465 GCA_964618095.1 uncultured Planctomycetaceae bacterium
GGCCGGTTTGCCCAACAGGGCCTCGAACAGCTCCGGCGTGTAGAACTGGGCATTGCTGACCAATCCCAGCACCAGCCCACCCAGCCGGAGTCTGTCGAGACACTCTTCCAAATGGGGCATCGGCCAGCAGGGATTGGCCCGGGCCTCGTACTCCACGGCCAGCCGCCTCGGGTCGGCCGCCCGGGCGGCCGCCACCACGCTAACCCCCCGACCGGCCAGCTCGGCCAGCACCTCCCGCCACAGCTCGACGATGTCTACCTCCGGGAAGTCGATGCCGGCGCTGCGCGACCGGGCATGGGACACTTCGATCAGTCGAAAAAGGCACTCGACACCTTGTTCGGCCGACCCGGACGTGGCAATACCCATGGCGTGCAATGCCTCGCCCAACGGGCGTTGCGGCGCCGGCACAGGCCTCCCGGCCTCCTGCCCCGTGGTGCCCACCTCGCCGCTGCCACTGATAAACAGCGTCCCGTAAACGTCGAACAATACCGCCCGAATCCCCGCCAGCCGCCTCAGCACAGGCACCTCGCCGCTGGGCACCGGCTCCAACGGCCGGGAGTGCTCGCGGAAGATCTCGCAGTAGGGACCGGGCATTCTCGGAGAGTCTCCTCTCTGGCTGGCCGCTCGCGGCTCCGAGCACCGGTGCCCACGGCGGCGGAAGCGGCCGGGAAGCCCAATATATAGGCCGCTGGGGACGGCGTAAAACCACCCCTTTGATGAGAAGCCCCCCAGTCTGTAGACCGTGCGGCCGCAGCCGGCGAAGTGACTCCCGCCCGCCAAGACATCATCGCTGCTGGAGATTGCGAGCCTGCTTCGGCTCGCCGATCCCTCGGGCGGCCTGGAGGGCGGCGGCCAGCATCGCGTCGTCGCCGGTCGGTGGTGCGGCCAGCGAGCCGTCGATGGGGCGGGCCGCGACCTGAACCAGCACGTCCGGCGCCACGCCGATCCGGTTGTAGGGCCGCCCGCTGGGCGAGTAGAACTTGGCCGTGGTCAGCCGCACGCCCGCACCGCTAAGGCTCAGCGGGAAGATCCCCTGGACCGAACCCTTGCCGTAGGAGCGGGCCCCCACGACGGTCCCCCGGCGATGCTCCCGGATCGCGCCGGCGAAGATCTCGGCCGCGCTGGCCGTCTCCCGGTCGATCAGCACGACCAGCGGCACCCGCCAGGTCCCGGCCGTGTGGGCCGAGTAGGTGAAATCCTCTTGTACGCTTCGTCCCCGGGTAGAGACGATCACCCCGCGCTGGATGAACTTGTCGGCCACCTCGACCGCGGTGACCAGCAATCCTCCCGGGTTGCCGCGGAGATCGATGATCAGGCTCTTCATGCCCTCCCGGTGCAGCTTCCAGAGAGTCGTCTCCAGGTCGCGGCAGGTGGTCTTCTGGAAACAGGCCAACCGCAGGTAACCGATGCCGTGCTGGCGGTCCAGGATTCGCACACGGTCGATGCTGGGCACGTCCACGCGGCGCCGGCGGACGCTCAACCGCCGCGGCGGCTCCGGTGGCGTGCTCACCACCAGCGAGACCACGCTGCCCGTCTTCCCTTGCAGCAGGTTGGCCGCCTGGTCGGTGGAGAGATCCTTGGTCGGTTGCCCGTCAACGGAGAGGATGTGGTCGCCGGCGCGGATCCCGCCTTGCTCGGCCGGGCTGCCGGGGATCACTCGCACGATCAACAGGTCATCGTCCCGCGCCTTCAGCTCGATCCCCAACCCGACAAAGTTGCCCTCGATCTGCGCGTAGACTTCGTTCAATTGATCGGGCGTAAGGTAGGCCGAGTAGGGGTCCAGGACGTTGGTCGCACCGCACAGGTATTCCAGCACCACGGCAGTGCAAGAGATTTCCAGGTGCCCTCGGGCCAGTCGGGCGGCCGTGGCCACGGCATCGCCGGCGTCACGTCGCGAATCGATCACCCGCGATACCAACACCCGGCGCAGTCTGCGGCAAAACTCGTCCACCGCCGGCCGGTCTCGCTGGGGCAGATTCCGCTGGACAAACGCCGGTTCGCGCAGGGCGATCTCCAGGTTGTTGGTGCCGTGCTCGACCAATTCCCGCCAGTTGGGAGCCTCTACGTAGTGGGCCTGGATCTTCAACAGCACCTGGCCGTACAAGTCCAGCGCCTCGTCGAACGGCAGCTTGGCGACGCCGCCCAAGAAGCTCCCGTCGGCATAACGGCGCTGGAGGTCGTAATGCAGCCGGGCAAGCTCGAAACGCCGCCGAAGGCTGCTCTCGCCCGGAAACAGCCGCATGGCGTCTTCATAATGCGTCAGCGCGTCTCCCCAGCGCCACTCGGCTTCCAACTCTCGGCCTCGTTGCAGCAGGTCGCCGACCTCGGCCGTGCCGGTTGTAATAGAAATGGTGGTCGACTGCTGGGCAATCGCCGGGGTAACAACCAGAACCGCCAGAACCGTCAGGAAAGCGCGGAGACCGGAAGAAAGGACCCTTCGTCGCATGGTGTCGTCAGCCGTTGGTGGGTGTGTCGCGCGGCGCCGGCTTCTGGGGGCGCGACGCGGTGGGGGCAAGGTCCGTTGGGGGACGGCCGAAAGGCGGGTCAGACGTCTCGGCCAGCTTAATATAGAACACGTTTTGCAGTTGGTCAAAAATCGCCCGTAGATTTCTGCGATTCCAACTTCTACAACCCGTAGATCCCGCCCCCCACTGCTCGCATCACAACGAACACGCCCGGCCACAACGCAAAAAAGTCTTGCGCCAGTTGCGCCGCGTGCGAGCGCGGATGTGGGCTAAGCGGGTGATGCGGGGGGCGCCGTCAGCGGTCGCGCCAAACGCACAACCCGCAAAACCGGCGACCGCCCCGATCATCGAAATGCAAATGATCGACTTGCAGCCCGCCGGGTGCCGGATTAGAATACGCCAGATACCCTTCTGCCGCCGTTCCTCTGCCTGCCACGTGTGATCTTCCGATGAAGCGAATACTCAGACGCGTCGCCGGAACCTTCCTCGTGTTGCTCGGCGGCTACTGGCTGCTGCTGGCCGTCGCCCACGCGCCCATCAAGGAAAACCTCCTGTTGCGGATTTTCCTTGGGGGGCTTGGCTTCGCATGTGCCGTGCCGGGGCTGTACCTCTTGGGAGCGCTCAAGAAAGAGGAGTAGCCTTTCACCAAGAGGGCGTCCGGCGAACTGGCACCACCGTTGTGGCGCGGCCCACCGAAGTCTGGATCAACCCTCCGGCCGGCCGGCCGGAACCCCGAATGTTACAGCTTCCGCGCGACACCAATTTCGACGAGCAGTTGTCTCAAATCATTTGACACGTTCCGGAATGCGTTTGGCGACCGAGGCGGGGAACCTTCTAATCGGTTTTGTGGAGTACGACTTGAACGAGCAGCGACAAAAGCCTTTGGGAAATACCTTCCTGTTGCAGCTAAAACCCATATCGACCAGGTAACGAGAAAGGGGCAAGAAAGAGAGGCGGAACTTTCGTCGGGTAGCTTAGATTGAGTTACGGCGTGGTCTCCTGATCCATGTTGTGGCGTGATCTCCTGACCCCGCCACGCATAGAGCCTGTACGGGAAGCGACGGCTGGGCGGAGAGCTTCGGTCGGGCAAGTGAGATCAGAAGAGAACCTGCTGGGCGTCATCTGCGTTCTTGATCCGACCGGGTAGCTCATCCAATCGATCCAATTCCTTAGCAAGCTGGATTAAGTCCAATCGGTTGAGGAGTTCCGCCGTCACCGGTCGCTTGTCGTCCCAAAAGACGAGAGACGACAGGAAGTCCGCTGCTGCCGAGGAATTCAGCATCTCGAATACGACCGTTGCCTCACGCTCGCTCTGGCATGGATAGAAGTAGCAAGTATCGTCCATCACCACGGGCCGTCCGTCAAAAGGCCCAACCAACCGAAACGCGAGCTTCTTGTACAAGCCGGCAATTGCGACTTTCCACGGAACGAACGAATAGTCGCCCACACCGAAAACGGAAAAGCGGGGACGCTTCCGGTAGATCGAGCTTGATCTTTGATCGAGAAACGTCGCATGCTGGCTCAGATACTTCCAAGTCTGCGGGGCGTCGTCTCGGATCTTATCAGTTTGCTCTCCGATGAATCGTTGAGGAACCAACATGTAGAACCGAGGTTCAGGTGACCGCCGGTTCGCCAGATCGGAGCTTCTCAGCATCGGGTAAAGATACTTGTTTTCCAGGTCAACAAGTTCGCCAAGTCCATTTCGGTACCTTGAACCTTCCGGAGAGAACCGCATGACCTTGGAACAATCATGCTTGATGCCTGAACGCCATGTACCGCGTTTCCCGCCGTCCAAGTGTTTCCAACGGTTGAAGTCGCCCATATTCGCGACCAGACGACCGCCAGACAAGCCGAAGGCGGAAGCGGCCGGCCTCGACAAACCCGGATGCAAAACGCACTCAGAGCTTGCCGCATTCGGGGTGAATTCGATGACTAGAAGGCACGATTCGACCGCTGCCCCAAAGTGTGTGCTCGCATCGACAAGGTAAACATTCGCGCTCTTTATCCCAAACCGCTGCTTCCACGCTTGTCGCAGAATCTTCCGAGCAACGGCAGTCTTGCAGAGCATTGCCAACGTACCTGCTGTGTTGTTAAGCCATTCCACGGCACACAGCAACATGTACTCGGAAATGTCGAAGTTACCTTTTCCAGTAATGGCGTCAATACCACGGTGATTCTGGAAATTGGACTTGTTGGGAACGTTTTTGCTCTGGAGTGCCCCAAGTTCCGTATTCGTTACCCACGGCGGATTACCAATAACGAGTAATGGTTGCGGCAAGCGCGCGATCAAAGATTCCCACTCAAATGAAAAAAAGTCTGCTGTGAAGATCTCGAAAGGGATGTCACTATCCAAGCGACGAAGCATATCTTCCGCGTATCGCGAGTATTCGGGCTTTATTTCCACGCCGACAATTTTCTCAGCGTCTCCAAACGTCCTGGCTGCGGCGACAAGAAAGCTGCCGCGTCCGCAAGTTGGTTCGAGAATCGATCCCGGTGAGACGCCGAGTTCGGAAAGCAGTGCACAGACGTTTCGCGCCAAGTTGTCGGGCGTTTGAAAATCGCCGAATTCCGCACGTGTGTGGGGCTTTGTCATGCTCAGACGCTAGCGTATTCGGTGGACGCCGGAAACCTCACCAGCCTTTTCAATCACACGGCGGTACTGAAGCCGCCATTGTAACGCGTTCGAGATCGTTAGGTAGCCAACGTTGGGTGGGGTCTTGAGCACCTCTTTTGCCAGTTCCAGGGCCTGAATTTCCTCAATCGGAAGAAGTCTCTCTTGAAAGAAAGCCAACACGTCGTCTTCGTTTCCTTCGTTCTCGACGATCTTCCTCAGTCCAGTTGTCGTTTGAAAATCTGCCGTTCGCCTTTCGTCAACAAGGATCGCGTGCAAGATGTTCAGCGTGCCTGTCCGACTGGCTTCATCGTCGGTCTTATCGTACACGAATACAAGCAATGAGTAACCCAACCCATAGATCTTCTGACGCGCAGCTTTGTATGGGCACGACGATTGCGGCTGACGTATGCTGGTGACCTTCGTATCGACGCCCAGCTCGGGAAAGTCGATGCCTTTGGCGGAGCTTCCCTGGACATATTCGTACTTGTTGTGCAGATGCGCCTGAAACTTGTGCTCGAAGTACGTGCCCACGGCCTTCCCGTCTGTGACACCGAAAAGCGCTGGCTCCTTGTGACTGGATTCGCGTTCGGCGAAGAGGGCGGCTTCCTCGGCGAGCGCATCTACGGTGAGTTGCGTCATTTTGGACACGTATCCTTGGGATGTGGACCCGAGAGCGGTCGCATTCTTGGCACGTAACACATGATTGAAGCCGGTCACCTCCCTCGCTATTGCGTCTTTCTCGCATGGATATCGAGACCATTCTACCACCGGCGGACCGGCGAACAACCCCTCGAAGCCACGCTCAGCCAAAGGTGTCCTCCCTGCCGAGCTACACCTTCACCGGACGGCCCCGCTGGACCGATTGCGTCTGCTTCTGGCAAAGCACCACCGCGTCGCAGGCCAGATCGCCGGCCAGGAGCTTCGAGGGGGTTCCCGTGCGGACCGCCCCGATGACCTCCTTCAACTCGGCCGGGAAGGCAACCTCGGCCGGATCGCCCGCGGGCAGCTTCGGACGCTGCACCCGGCCGTCTGCCGTCAGCACGGTCACCGGGTAGCCTACCACCCAGTCCTTGCCGATGCCGGCCGCGTCGAAGATGATCGTGGCCTTCTCCAGATAGATCTCGAAGGCATGGGTAAACGCCCGGCCCTGCTGGTCGATCACGCCGCTGGTGGCCGTGACGACCAGGTCGGGATCGTCGAAGAGGAACTGCGTGCTGAACCGCTCGACCACCTCGCCCCGCATCGAGCCGACGCTCTGCACCGCCCGGGGCATGCCGCAGATCACGCGGATGAAATGGGCGTCGTGCACGTGCAGATCGAGCATCGGGCCGCCGGTCGTCTTGGGGTTGTAGAAGTCGGGCAGCCAGAGGGGGTCGGAGATGATCCGCTTGAAGTAGCCCCCCAACAGCCTGCCGTACTTGCCGCCGGTTACGGCCTTGTAGGCGAAGGCGTACTCGGGCAGAAACGGCAGCACGTGGCCGATCATCAACTGCCTGCCGGCCTTCCGCGCGGTGGCAACCATCCGCCGGGCGTCGGCCGGAGTCAGGGCGATCGGCTTCTCGCAGAAGACGTGCTTGCCCGCCTTCAGGGCCGCGATCGTCACCTTGGCGTGCAGCGACGGCGGGAGGCAGACGTCGATCAGGTCCAGCTTCGGATCGGCCAACAGCTCGTCCAGCTCCGAGTAGCGGTCGATGCCGTTGAGGTCCATCTTCGTCCCCTGGGGGCCGAAGTTGCCCTTGATCGTCCGCCAGTCCCCGGCCAGCCGCTTTTTGTCCTGCTCGCAGAGCGCGCGGACCTTGGCCCCGCGGATCTTCTGATAGGCGTTGTAATGGGTCATGCCCATAAAACCGACGCCCGCAATGCCGACGTTGATCATGATTTCGCTCCTTGAATCGTATGTGCTGATTGCCGGCCGTATTTGGCCGCGTGTTCGCGGTTTAGCGGCCGGGCTTGCCCGGCGCTGCTGCTGAAAGACCACTGCGATGGCCACGCGGGGCAAGCCCCGCCGCTAAACTGAGCCATCGTTACTACAAAACGCCCAAGAACCTCTCATACGCCTCATCCCAGGCGGCCGTGTTTTGTGGCTCGTACTCCTCGACTTGGAAACTTCGGCGGATCACCTCGCGGGCTTCGGCGATCGAGGCCACCTCTCCGGTGGCCACGGCCTGCATCATCAGGTTGCCGGTGGCGGTGGCCTCGATCGGGCCAGCCAGCACGCGCCGACCACAGGCATCGGCCGCCGCTTGGCAAAGCTGCCGGTTGCGCGTGCCGCCGCCCACGATGTGGATCGTCTCGATCCGACCGCCGGCGAGTTCTTCGCACATCGCCAGCACGTGGCGGAACTTCATTGCAATGCTCTCCAACGCACAACGCAACACCGCGCCCT
>CAZUAM010000368.1:0-7407 GCA_964618095.1 uncultured Planctomycetaceae bacterium
ACGCGAGTGACTGCGTGGTGTTAAGTCAAAAAACTAACGTGGGAATCCAGGCTAGGCTATTCAATCCGCCTGAAGGTAAACTCCCCATCGAGGTGATCGACCTTCACCCTGCTCCCTTCCCCAAACTCCCGCTTAAGAATCTCCACCCCCAGCGGGTTTTGGATATGCTGCTGCATCACGCGCTTCAGCGGCTGATGGGCAAGGCACCCGACACTCCCGGCCGCTATTCATCCACTCGCTTCAGGGCTTCGTCCAGGACCGGCCGTGAGAGGTACAATCCCGAGCGGATCATGTCTTCGATAACGAGCCGTGCCTCTGGAATCCACCCTCGCCTCTTAGCCGCCAAGACAATTCCCAGCGTGCCGCGGACCGGGATTCCCAAATGGGCGGCGCACTTCCGACCCGCAAGGTCGTCAATCACCGCTTCCATTGCGCGATTGGCGACGGCAATCGCCAAGACCGCTGCTTCGCCGGGGCCAAGTCCCCACTGCGAGATCTCCTCCGGCATCGCTGGGGCGGGAACCACCTCAATCCAAGAGGTTTCGTCAACGGCCTTGGCAGTGATATCTTGCCCGCCTTTGAGCCGGATTTCGTCGGCCACGGGCCGGGGCACCAGGACTCGTTCGGCAAAATGATGCAGCAACTCAAGGTGTCCCGCGCGGCTGAGAAAGATCAGCGGGGATGCGTTGGCAACGACCGTGTCAGCCACGGGCGAGTTCCTTGTCGAGGTCGCCGAAGTCCACCTGGAACGAGTCTTTCCCCAGCCGCGCCAGGGCCAACAAGAAATCGGTGCGACTGAGGCCCGCGATCTTCGCAGCAATCTCCTGAGAGACCCGCCCCTGCTCGTACCAGAGCGCGGCCGCCGCCAGCCGCATCTCGCCGGCAAACTGCTCCGGATTGTTCCGCAAGGCGGCCAGGACCTTGTCGGGCATTTCCATAGTCAACGTCGCCATTGCCGAGACCTCGTTCAATTGAGTGTGGCGCTATGTGCCCTTACTGATACTCTACCGCTTCCAGCGCAAGAAATCAAGGGTGACGGGCCGTTGCCCGGACTCCTTCTCAAAAACGTTCGTTTTGCTCGGTGCGCCCCTGTTGGAGCAGAGCGGCAACACCGCGACCACTGGTCGCGGCTTTACACGATTGTTCAGTACGTTCGGCCGTTTGGCTACTGCATGCGCTCGAACGTAAACTCCCCATCCACATGATCCACCTTCACCCTGCTCCCCTCCGCAAACTCCCGCTTGAGGATTTCCACCGCCAGCGGGTTTTGGATCTGCTGCTGAATCACTCGCTTTAGCGGCCGGGCGCCGTAGGTGGGGTCGTAGCCGTCGCGGGCGATCGCGTCAACGGCCGCAGGGGTTACCTCCAGCTCGATGCCCTTCTCCCGGAGCTGGCCGCGGAGGCGTTCGATCTGGATCTCGACGATCCGGCCGATCTGCTCGCGCTCAAGCGGATGGAAGATCATCACCTCGTCGATGCGGTTTAAGAACTCGGGCAGGAAGCGGGTGTGCATGGATTGCATGACCGCCTCGCGGATTTCGTCTTCGCTGCCGCCCTGTTCGGAGATCTCCTGGATCAAGTGGCTGCCGATGTTCGAGGTCATCACGATGATCGTGTTGGTGAAATCGACCGTGTGACCGTGGTTGTCCGTCAGCCGCCCGTCGTCGAGAACCTGGAGGAGGATGTTGAACACGTCGCGGTGGGCCTTCTCGATCTCATCCAGGAGGATCACCGCGTAGGGCCGCCGGCGGACGGCCTCGGTCAGGCGGCCGCCTTCCTCGTAGCCAATGTAGCCCGGCGGCGCGCCGATCAGGCGGCTGACGGTGTGGCGCTCCATGAACTCGCTCATGTCGAGCCGGACCATGGCGTTCTCGTCGTCGAAGAGCACCCCGGCCAGGGCCTTGCAGAGTTCGGTCTTGCCCACGCCGGTGGGGCCCAGGAAGATGAACGACCCGATCGGCCGGTTGGGGTCTTGCAGGCCCGAGCGATTGCGTCGGACGGCGTTGGCCACCGCCTCGACCGCCTCGTCCTGGCCGACCAGCCGCTGGTGGATCCGGTCTTCCATCACCAGCAGCTTCGCCCGTTCGGTCTCGATCATCCGCCTGACGGGGATGCCGGTCCAGGCGCTGACGACCTCGGCGATTTCCTCGGGCCCGACCTCCTGGCGCAAGAGCCGCCGGTTTCCGTTGGCCGGTTCGCCGCCGCCGTTTTCGGCCGATTCCGATTCCAGGTGGGTTTCGAGCTCCTTGCGTTTGACTTCCAGCTCGTAGAGCCGCTGAAAATCCTCTTCGCCGGGGCGGACGCCGGCCGACTGCTTTTCCTTGATCGCGGCCGCCAGTTGCCCGTGCTTGAGTTCGACGTCGGCCAGTTGGCTGCGGGTTTGATGCACGTCGCCCAGCCCGCTCTTTTCCTTCTCCCACTGCTGGCGGAGCTTGGCTTCCTTCTTGCGGAGCTGCTCCATCTCCTTTTCGATTTCCACGAGTCGCTGTTGGGCGTGCTCCTCGGTCTCGTCGGCCAGTTGCCGGGCGGCCAGTTCGAGCTGCACCAGCCGCCGCTGGACCTCGTCGATCTCGCTGGGCACGCTCTCCAACTCCATGGCCAGGCGGCTGGTGGCCTCGTCCATCAGGTCGATGGCCTTGTCGGGCAGGAAGCGGTCGGCGATGTAGCGGTGCGAGAGGTTGGCCGCGGCCACCAGGGCCGAATCCTTGATCTTCACGCCCTTGTGATGGGCCTCGTAACGGGGCTTCAGCCCGCGGAGGATGGCGATCGTGTCCTCGACCGAGGGTTCGCCCACGTAGACCGGCTGGAAGCGGCGTTCCAAGGCGGCGTCTTTCTCGACGTACTTGCGGTACTCGTCGAGCGTGGTCGCGCCGATGCAGCGGAGTTCGCCGCGTGCCAGGGCGGGCTTGAGCAGGTTGGCGGCGTCGGAGCCGCCCTCGGCCCGGCCGGCACCCACGACGGTATGCAGCTCGTCGAGGAACATGACCACGTTCCCCGCGTCGTTCACCTCGCGCAACACGGCCTTGAGCCGCTCTTCAAACTCGCCGCGAAACTTGGTTCCCGCGATCAGGGCGCCCATGTCCAGGGCCACCACGCACTTGTTCTTGAGGCTTTCGGGCACGTCGCCGTCGACGATCCGCAGGGCCAGGCCCTCGGCGATGGCGGTCTTGCCCACGCCCGGCTCTCCGATCAGCACCGGATTGTTCTTGGTGCGGCGGGAGAGGACCTGGATCACGCGGCGGATCTCCTGATCGCGCCCGATGACCGGGTCCAGCTTCCCCTGCCGGGCCCGCTCGACCAGGTCGATCCCGTAACGCCGCAGCGCCTGGAACTTGTCTTCGGGATTCTGGTCGGTCACCCGGCCGCTGCCGCGGATCTCCTGCAAGGCGGCCAGCAGCTCCTTGTCGGTAACGGCGTTGAGCTTGAGCACGTTTTTGGCCTTCGATTCGACCTTGGCCAGGGCCAGCAGGAGGTGTTCGGTCGAGACGAACTCGTCCTTCATGGCGTCGGCTTCGCGCTGGGCGGCCTCGAGGACCTGCGCGAGCTGCGGGCCGGCCCCCGGCGGCGAGCCGCCGGAGATCTTCGACAAATGGCCCAGTTCCGACTGGACGATCTGCTCTAACTGCCCACGATTGACCCCGATGCGGTCCAGAATGGGACCCATGATCCCGCCCGCTTCGGCCAGCAGGGCGGCCAACAGGTGTAGCGGGTCGATCTGCGGATGGCCCCGATCGGCGGCCAGCGACCCCGCCGCAGCCACCGCCTCTTGGGCCTTGATCGTCAGTTTGTCGGGTCGGAAGGCCATGATGAGTTTCTCTCTTCGTGAGGACGTCGATGCTTGTCGTGTCCATGTTTCCCCCGGCGGCGCCGAGGGCTGTAGGAGACGTGCACGAGACACACATTTCACCTCGTCCCCAAAGCTCCAGCTTGGGGACGGATTACCGGCTTGAATAACGAAGCAGAGCTTCGGGAAGGCATGTTCCCAAGCCGGAGCTTGGGAACAAGGCGAATGTTCCGATTGGGCAAGCAGCGATCGCGCTTGGCCTGTTACTCCTTCACCTCGAACTCGGCGTCGATGGCGTCGTCGTCTTCGCCGGAGGTTCCGCCGGCACCTTCGCCGGAGGTCTCGGCGCCGGCAGGCCCGGGCGCGGCGCCCGCCTGGGCGCCGGCCGTCTGGTAGAGCGTCTTGCTCAACGCGTGCGAGGCCTGCTCCAGCTCGTTGATGGCCGACTTGATCTTTTCCGCGTCGTCGCCTTTGGCTGCCTCGCGGGTCTTCTCGATCGCCTTATTGACCGCGTCCTTGTCGGCGTCGTTGAGCTTGGCTTCGTGTTCCTTGATGAGTTTTTCGAGCTGGAAGCACATCGTGTCGGCCCTGTTGCGGGCTTCCGCCAGGTCGCGTTTCTGCTTGTCCTCCTCGGCGTGCGCGTCGGCGTCCTTCCGCCTCGTTTCGATCTCCTCCTCCGACAGCCCGCTGGACTGCTCGATCCGCACCGTCTGCTCCTTGCCGGTGCCGAGGTCTTTGGCCGAGACGTTGAGGATGCCGTTGGCGTCGATGTCGAACTTGACCTCGATCTGGGGCACGCCTCGGGGTGCGGGCGGGATCCCCTCCAGGTTGAACTCCCCCAGCAGCCGGTTGTCGGGCGCCATCGGCCGCTCGCCCTGGTAGACCTTCACGGTGACCGCCATTTGGTTGTCGTCGGCCGTGCTGAAGATCTGCTTCCGCTCGGCGGGAATCGTGGTGTTCCGCTCGACCAGCGGCGTCATCACCTGGCCCAACGTCTCGATACCCAGCGTCAGCGGGGTAACGTCCAGCAGCAGCACGTCCTTGACGTCTCCGGCCAGCACGCCGCCCTGGATGGCCGCACCCACGGCCACCACCTCGTCGGGATTGACCCCCTTATGCGGATCCTTGCCAAACACCTCCTTGACCAGTTGCTGGACCTTCGGAATCCGCGTGGAGCCACCCACCAGCACGACCTCGTCGATCTCGCTCGGCTGGAACTTGGCGTCTTTCAGCGCCGTCTGGACCGGGCCGCGACAGCGCTCGATCAGGTGATCGACCAATTGCTCGAACTTCGACCGGGTGATGTTCATCTGCAAGTGTTTGGGGCCGGTCGCATCCGCGGTGATAAACGGCAGGTTGATGTCGGTCGACTGGGCCGAGCTGAGTTCCTTCTTGGCCTTCTCGCAGGCCTCCTGGAGCCGCTGCAAGGCCATGCTGTCATTGCGCACGTCGATCCCTTGCTCCTTCTTGAACTCGTCGGCCACGTAGTTGATCAGGCACTCGTCGAGGTCGTCGCCGCCCAGATGGGTATCGCCGCTGGTGCTGATCACACGGAACACGCCGTCGGCGAACTCCAGGATGGAGATATCGAAGGTTCCCCCGCCGAAGTCGAATACGGCGATTCTCTCCGTGGTCTTCTTGTCCAACCCGTACGCCAGTGAAGCGGCCGTGGGCTCGTTGATGATCCGCTCGACTTCCAGCCCGGCAATCTGGCCCGCGTCCTTGGTGGCCTGGCGCTGGGCGTCGTTGAAATATGCCGGAACGGTGATCACCGCCTTGTTGACCTTGTGGCCCAGGTAGGCCTCGGCCGCTTCTTTGAGCTTCCGCAAGGTCAGGGCCGAGATTTCCGGAGGGGTGTGCTCGCGGTCGTCGACTTTGACCTTCACGTAATCCTGCGGGCCGCCCACGACCTGGTAGGGCACCATCTTCTCCTCGCTGGCCACTTCGTTGTGCCGCCGCCCCATAAAGCGCTTGATCGAGTAGATGGTCCGATTGGGGTTGGCCACCGCCTGCCGCCGGGCCGGCTCGCCGACCAGCGTTTCCCCCTTATCGATATAGGCAACCACACTGGGAGTCAGCCGATTCCCTTCCGGGTTCGGGATCACTTTGGCCTCCTTGCCTTCCATGACGGCCACCACCGAGTTGGTGGTTCCCAGGTCGATTCCGATGATCTTTTCGCCTGTCACCATGAGGTGCTCCTTTCTCACTTTCTGGGAAAACCGCGCCCGACCGCCACCCGATCACCGGCCCGGTTGGCTCCCTCCGCCAGTCACAGCACAGTTGGGTACCATCGCTTCTGCATTCATCGAGGCATCGTGGAGGCAGTTCGGGCACCGCATACTGGAACACTCTCGACGAGCAAAGGGTGTGCCGCTCCCGTAACGCCATCCGGCCGGTCGGCGCAAGGTATTGCAAAATAATAGCTTACGACTAAGCCAAGACCGCGCTGGCCTTGCGCTTGACTGCCATTTTGACACGGTCTGTATCCATCAAATCTGCACCCTGCCATAATGACAGTCAACCCCCCCGAGCTCCGTCCGGACCGCGACGCTGGGACTACCTGCCGGCGGAAGGAAACTTTTCGGCCCCGTCACTCGTCTGATCGTCTGTGGAACCCGGTGCGACACCGACCCAGACAACGCCAGTTCTGCCGGGAGATGGGGTAGTCGGTTGATTGTCCGGGCCTCCATCTCAGTGGGGGGTATAGTAGCGTAGGGTATCGTGCCGGAATGCCCATAACACTCACAGGAGGATTTGGAATATGCACATGCACAGAATCGCCCCGGTGATCGTGCTGCTGGTCGGCCTGGCCGGACAGGCCCTGGCCGCCGTGGATCTAGTCACCATCCCCCGTCGGGAGGGGACGCAGCTTACCATCTACAACTCCGAAGACATCACCATGGTCCGCGAGCACCGCTTGCTGACCGTCAAACAGGGTGTCAATCGCATCCAGTTTTCCTGGGCCAACACCCTGATCGATCCGACCAGCATCGACTTCCGCATCCTGGATCACCAGGACAAGGTCGATCTGATCGACACGACCTTCCCGGCGGGACGGAACGACGCCCTCCAGTGGAACATCCAGAGCCAAATGGCCGGCAAGATCCCCGTGGAAATACGCTACTTTACCAGCGGGATCACCTGGAAGGCCGATTACGTGGGCATCGCCAACCAGGACGAGACGAAGCTGAACCTGACCGGCTACGTTCGGGTGTTCAACAACTCAGGCGAGCTCTACGACAACGCCCAGACGCGGCTGGTCGTGGGCACGATCAACCTGGTGGAGAAGATCGCCGACCTGGCCCAACGCCCGCCGCCCGGTACACCGTACCCCAAAGCGCCGCCCGCGGCTCGGGAGCCTATGAGGAAGGCGCTTGCTGAAAAGGCGGCTGAATTCGACATCAAGAGAAGACGCGGAGGCCTGATTGGGGGGATGGCCGTCGAAGCGCCCAAGGCCGTTAAGAAGGAAGGCCTCTCCGAATACTTCCTGTTTACGATCGAGGGCCGCGAGGACATCAAGGACAAGGAGCCCAAGCGGCTGGTCTCCATGGAAGTGGCCGAGGCGCCGCTGGAGTGCATCTACAAGCTGACCGACCGCGACGGCGGGAAGAACTTCACCAAGT
>CAZUAM010000369.1:0-7407 GCA_964618095.1 uncultured Planctomycetaceae bacterium
AGACTCAAGATCCTCGGCATTCACAAGACGAAGTACGCTTTACTCGGATGAGCCCCAATAAGATCAGTGGAACTGTAAGGCGTAGAGGTCGGCGTCCTTGAGCACAAACCGCAGCCGGATCGGCTTGCCGGCCAGCTTGCTCACGTCCGAGCCGCCCTTCCAGGTAACGACGCGTGCCAGCTCGTCGCCGAAGATCTCCGCGCTGTCGGCAAGTGCAAAGCCCGGCATCGGCCGGCCTTCTGCGTCCTGGATTTCCACGCGCAAACTGCCGGCGGCCGACGTGGAGAAGTTGATCGCCAGCCCCTTGCCGTCGAAGACGATCGGCTTGGTCACCATCTCCCCGCCTTTCAGTGGCGCCTGGACCGAAACGAACCCGTCGATCCGCAGCGTGAAACGGCGCAGTTGGCAACTCTCGCCGGTGTAGTAACCCTCGGCGGAGTAGATCGACAATTCGTCGGGCGTGCCGGGGACGTCGGATCGGGTCACCAGGATCCCCCAGGCCGTCATGTTGTTGCGGCAGATCCAGCGCTCCTTTTGCAGTCCCGGCCGAATAAACGCCTCGCCCCAGCGATGGAACTTCCGCCCGTCGCGGCTGGTCATCAGCAGCCCGTCCGAGACGCCCGGAAAGGGATGTTCCACCGCCCGCCGCGTCGGCACAAACCGTTTGGGAAAGCCCAGGAAGATGTGCGGGGCGCGGTAGTAGGGGAGGATCTGGTTGGTGTAGAGGTGTTCCGCCGGCGCCCCGGGATACTCCAGCCAGACCGGCTCGCTCCAGTGGCGGAAGTCGTCGGAGGTGGCAGTCATGATGTCGCGTACCCCGTTGCGGAAGCCGCGATGGAAGTCGACGTAGCGGCGCCGCACCGGGTCCCAGAAGGCCAGGTTCTGCGAGTCGAAGGCCCCCTTGGTGATCACCGGCTTGTCGCCGATCAGCGACCAGTGGACGCCGTCGGCCGACTTGAAGGCGTACAGCCCGCCTTCGCCGCGGGCCAACGCCTTGTACTGCTCGTCCGGTTTACAGTCGGGATTGGCGTCCTTCATCGGCGCGAAGTCGTGCGACCCGACGCCCGACCAGATAATGTTGTTCCTCTTCGACCCGTCGAACCCGACTGAGTTGTAGAAAACGATGCCCAGCTCGGGCTTGGTCCAGTGGATTCCGTCCGCACTCTCGGCATAGCAGGCGCGCTCGCCGCGGCCTTTGCCGGTCTTCTCGTCGTAGTGCGAGCCGCGGTAATACATCCGAAACAGCTCACCGTCCTGGAAGACCGTATGGTAGGCCGACGTATTGCCCTCCCAGGGTTTGTCGAACACGATGGCCACCTCCCGCGCCGTCGGCCTCTGCAAGGTCAATGCGGCACCGGTCATCTTGTCGATCAAGTGGTCGTCCACCATCAATTCCAGCCGGGAGCCGACGTCGATCGGCTCCGCGGCCTGGACCACCGCACAGGCCATACCCGCGGTCCAAAGCATCAGGAGATTTCCAGTTCTCATCAGGGCACCTCCTTTCAAAGGCGGCTGTACGCCGAATCTCAAAGGCAATCATAAGCAGATAGCCGGCGGGCAACGCCCGGCGGGAGCCTGCAACTTCGACCCGGCAAACCGCCAGGCGTTGCCTGCCGGCTATCGTAACCTCTTGCAAGAGCCGCGGAAACTCCTCAAAACTTCTCGAAGCTGCTCTTGCCCCCGGCCTTGATGAAGCGGTCGTACCAGGGCTGGTTGTGGGGTAGGGGGGTGCCCTGCCGGGTCCAGCCGTCGCGGCGGCGCTTGGCCGGCATCGCGTCGGCGGTTTCCACGCGCCAGTTGTCCAACAGCGTTCGCAGCCGGTATAGCTCGTCGTGATATTCGGGCTCGTCGACCACGTTGACCAGCGAGTGCGGATCCTTTCTCAGGTCGTAGAGCTCCTCGAACGGGCGGGGCTCGACCAAGAGAAACCTCTGCGCGGGCGTGAGCTTGCCCGCCTCGCGCATCTCCTGAAACCCCTTCCACGTGATCGAATTGATCGAGTCCACGCTGTTCCACAGCGGCTTGTCCCAGTAGTAGTTGCGGACCAAAAGCAAACGATCAGTGCGGACCGCCCGGGTGAACTTCTCGTAGTCGTGCCAGTTGGCCTCGGCGAAGATCGCCTCGCGGCCCGCGGTCTGGGGGTCCTTCAACATCGCCACCATGCTCCGGCCCTGCATGTTCTTCTGCTTCAGCCCGGCCAGTTCCAGGATCGTCGGCGCCACGTCTACCACGCTGACAAGTCCCTTCTGCACGCTGCCCGGCCGCACCAGCGGCGGATAGCGGAGCAAGAGCGGCGTGTGGATGCCCGAATCGTACAGCGTCGCCTTCGCCCGCGGAAACGGCATCCCGTTGTCCGACAGATACACCACGAACGTGCGATCCAACACGCCCTGTTTCTCCAGATCCTTCGAGATCAAGCCGACGTGCTTGTCGAAGCGGGTAATCTCGTCGTAATACTGGGCCAGCTCCTTGCGGATCAGTGGGTGATCGGGCAGATAGGGCGGAACCACCACCCGGGCCGGATCGTGCGGCCGGGCAATCGCATCTCTGTCGAAGGGCCGGTGCGGGTCCTTGGTGGCCACCCAGAAAAAGAACGGCTTGTCCTGGGGCCGACTCTCCAGCAGTTCCAAGGCCTTCTCGGCGGTCTCCCGTCCGGCGCATTCGACCACCCGGTCCCAGTTCCGCCGCTCCGCCTCGCCCAGATGCCACTTGCCCACCGACATGCAGTGATAGCCTGCCGGGCGGAGATACCGGGCCAGCGTCTTCTGATCGGCGGGCAGCGGCTGGTGCAGGTCTTCGGCGCCCGTGTTGTGGGGGTACCGGCCGGTGAGGATGCTCGACCGCGAGGGGCTACAGGAGGAGATCGTCAGAAACGCCCGGTCGAACCGCGTCCCCTCGGCGGCCAGCCGGTCGATGTTCGGCGTCCGCAGCACGCCGTGGCCGTAGCAGCCCAGGTCGCGCTCGCCCTGATCGTCGGCAACAAAGATGAGGAAATTGGGACCGCGGCCCGCCTCTGCCGCAAAAGCCAGCGGTGCCGCCCAGCCCACAATCAGCAGGAACGTCCACAACCGGCTCACCCGGACGGAAAGCAGCAGATCGTTTATCCGGTGCATGACGGATCTCCTCGGGGACAATTCGGTTCACGGCCACGCCCAACGCCTTTTGTAGTGTACGGACGACACCACGTCAATTGTGACCAGCAGCAAGACGCCGAGACTCTGCCCAACGAGGACGGCATCCAACCGGATGCGGGGGCAGCACAAGCAGCCAACTTGCACGCTGGCCACTTTCAGGTATTATGGCCGTTATGTCACGGCGGTGTTCTCAGATTGCGGGATTGCGGTCCATACGATCAAGATCCAGTGGAGGTCACCCATGACAGGAGCCGTTGTTTCGATCGCGCTGGCCCTGGCCCTCGGCGCGCCGGCGCCGGGTGCCAAGATGACCTACCAGCAAGCCAAGCGACGCCTCCCGCCTCGCGAGCTGCCGGAGTTTTGGATCGGCGACGTCAAGGACCTGCCCGGCCGGTGGAAAAAGCTGACGCACGGTAACGTCAGGGTGATTGCGAAATCACCCGGCCGCCGTCCGCTTCACCTGATCACCTATGGAACGCGGGAGCGGGTCAGGCATCAGGCCAACTTCAACTCCGCCGTCGGCGGTGCCGACCTCTCGGCCTACATGGATAAGAGAGCGCGGAAGAAGCCCGTCATCTATTTCGTCGGACCGGTACACGGCCACGAGGTCGAGGGCCTGACCGGGCTGGTCAACCTCGTCCAGGTGATGGAGACCGGCCGCGATCTCCGCGGCCGCGATCAATCGGCGCTTCGCAAGCTGGGTCGGCAATGCCGGCTGTTGATCGTCCCTTCGGGCAACCCCGACGGCACGGCCCGCTTCGAGCCCCGGGCGGTGCGCGGATTGTCGCTCGACGAGTTCCGCTTCTGGGGCCAGGGCACCGGGAGCGACCACACCATCGCCGTCTGGCCGACGGCCAAGCGGCAGCATCCCCGGATCGGAAAGGAGATCGGCTGGCTGGGCTGTTACTTCAACGACAGAGGCATCAACCCCATGCACGACGAGTTCTTCGCACCCATGGGCCCCGAGGCGCCGGCCATTCTGCGGGTCGCCGTGCAGGAGGGTCCGGACCTGGCCGTATCGCTCCATAGCCACGGATACGGCCCGATGATCGTATTGCCCACCTACGTGCCGATCGACGTCCAGCGGGAAGCCTTCGAGCTGGCCAAACGGTACGACGCGCTGCTGGCCAAGCGGCGGTTGCCACGTTGGGCGTTCTTAACCCGGGAGCTGAACCTGACCCCACAGCCCGAACTCACCGCCAAGACCGAAGAGGGCAAGCGCCCGCGGCCCTTCAACCTGATCAGCGCCATCTATCACGTCAGCGGCGCCACAACGCTCACCCACGAATGTCCCCACGGCATCGCGCACGAGAAGGCGTGTCAAGTGACTTTCGAGCAGATCCTAGACTGCGAACTGGGGCTTTATGAGGCGATGATGCGACACGCACTTGAAGGGAAAAGCCGCTGACACCAGCCGGCGTTGGATCCACGGCCGTGGCCTCCCCGTCGGCCGCTGAATGTAACCGCCGTCAAACCGTTTTCGTACTCGTCCTGGGTCCCCAAGCCACGGCCACCCCCGGGGCCTCCACCCACCACCCCGAGACCGCACCCGCGAAATGGATACACGCTTCCGCGCGTTTGGTGACCGGTCGCCGAGGGGCTTGCACAACGCGGGAGCATCTGGTTTACTGGTTCACCGCCGCCTCGGCCCGCACCCGTGCGGTCGGTCGCGGTGACGAGAGGGCGGCATGGTTGGGGCGCAACGTGCGGCGGGCACGCCCCGCGGTTCTTCGCGACTGCCTGCTGCCCGCGCATGATTCCCACCAGAACCAGCACGCACCGCGCAGGTGTTGTCAACTCCCGAGACCGGCCCGCCCATGACGCCCAACCCGTTCCTCGGCGTAATCTTGCACTCGCTTGGTGGGCTGGCGGCCGGGAGTTTTTACATCCCCTTCCGCAAGGTGAAGCGCTGGGCGTGGGAAAGCTACTGGCTCGTCCAGGGCCTGGCGGCCTGGATCGTGATGCCCTCGTTGGTCGCCGTCTTCACGGTTCCGCATCTGGCGGCAGTGATGTCCACCGTCACCTGGCAGACTTTTGCGTCGGTCTATCTGTTCGGCGTCCTTTGGGGCATCGGCGGCCTGACGTTCGGGCTGAGTGTGCGCTATCTGGGGATGTCGCTCGGATACGCCGTGGCCTTGGGATTCTGCGCCGCCGTCGGCACCCTGGTGCCGGCGATCATCCGCGAGGCGTTCCCCGCCGATCTGATGATCTGGCTGTTCTCCGGCCCGCAGGTCGCCGGCGACTTTCCGACAATCATCCACGAGGATTTCCCGGCCAATCTGACCGCGCCCTCAGGGCTGGCGATCCTGGCCGGCGTGGCAACGTGTCTGGCGGGGATTGCCCTCTGTGGCTATGCGGGCGTCCACAAGGAACGCACCCTCAGCGACGAGCAGAAGAAGGAAACTATCCGGGAGTTTGCCCTGATCAAAGGGTTTGCCGTGGCGGTTTTCGCCGGTGTGATGAGTGCCTGTATGGCATTTGCGCTCGCCGCCGGAGCACCGATCGCCCGGGCGGCCGAGGGCGCGGGAGTCTTGGCCAACAACCCGGTCTTCATCATCGCCATGGCCGGCGGGTTTACCACCAATTTCCTCTGGTGCCTGGTGCTGAATATCAAGAACCGGTCCCTCCGGGACTACGTCTCCGGGTCGGCCGCCCAACTGGCTCCAAACTACTGCCTGGCCGGCCTGGCCGGCACCATCTGGTACCTACAGTTCTTCTTCTACGGCATGGGGACCGCAATCATCGGCAAGTATACGTTCTCGAGTTGGACCATCCACATGGCCTTCATCATCGTCTTCAGCAACCTTTGGGGGATGCACTTCAAGGAATGGAAAGGGGTCAAACGCCAGACGTTGATGCTGGTCTGGGCCGGCATCCTGGTTCTGATTCTATCGACGGTGGTCATCGGGTGGGGCAACTACCTCGCGGCTGAGTCAGCCGAGCAGCCGCTCGATCAGACAGTCAATGCACCGGATCAACCGGGGGAGCAGTAACCATGCCCAGAGAAACCATGACCTCCCGCCAGCGGATGCTCATGACGCTCGACCACCAAGCGCCCGACCGGGTACCGATCGATCTGGGGGGGAACCAGACGGGCATCCACAAGTTCGCCTACCGGGCACTGCTGGAACACCTGGGCATCGAGGACGAGCTCTCGATCATGGATCCCGTCCAGCAGCTTGCCCGGCCCTGCGAAGAGCTCCTTGAGAGATTCCACGTCGATACCCGGTACGTTGCGGCAGGGTCGGCGGCCGACTTCCAGGACGAGATCGTCACCCGCCAGCGCGGCGGCCGCTTCTGGCACGACCTGACCGACGAGTTCGGCGTCACCTGGTCGATGCCCGACGACCAGCCCTATTACATGGACATCTCCGATCACCCCTTGGCCCACGACACCGTCGAAGACCTGGCCGACTACCCCTTTCCCCAGGGCGACGACCCGGGCCGCTTCCAGGGTCTCCGCGACCGGGCCCTGGAGCTTAGAAACCATACCCCGTACGCCGTCCTCAGCGGTATCTCGGGCGTAGTCTACGAAACCTGCTGGTACATGCGCGGCCTGGAACAGTGGTTCACCGACATGCTCACCGAGCCGCATTTCTGCGAAGCCCTGCTGGATCAGATGCTCAAGTTCTGGCTCGACTTCTTCCGCGTGTTCCTCGACGAGGTGGGCGACCTGGTCGACGTGATCATGATCGGCGACGACCTGGCTGGTCAGACCGGGCCGCTCTTTCGGCCCGATTTCTACCGCCAAGTGGTCAAGCCCCGACACAAGAGGCTGGTGCAGTACATCCGCTCACGGACCGAAGCCAAGATCTGGTACCACACCTGCGGCTCGTGCCTGGAGTACATCCCCGACCTGCTGGACAACGGCATCCACGCGCTGAACCCCGTCCAGATCAGCGCCGCGGAGATGGACCCCGCCGAGCTGAAGGCCCGCTTCGGCGACCGGCTGGTTTTCTGGGGCGGGGCGATCGACGCCCAGCACGTGCTCCCCTTGGCCTCGCCCGAAACGGTCCGCCAGCACGTCCGGCGGAACCTGGAGATCTGGAAGCCGGGCGGGGGCTACGTCTTGGGCAACGTGCACAACGTCCAGGCCGGCGTGCCGGCCGAAAACATCGTGGCCCTCTTCGACGCCGCGTACGAGTACGGCTTTTACGACTGAGCGGCGACTCCCGGCCGAGGCTCGTTGCCCCACTCCAGATTGCAAATTGAAAATTGCTGACTCTACCGTTTTCTATGTGCTGCATGTTTGGCAGTAACTTGGCGAGATTCG
>CAZUAM010000370.1:0-7387 GCA_964618095.1 uncultured Planctomycetaceae bacterium
CAACTCGGAGCCCTCCCCGAGCCCGAATTCACCCACGAATTCTGGTGAGGAGGCTCTTTTATAAACGGCCGGCGCGGATCGCGTTTCGTTTACCCACCAAGAAGCTGTCAAAGATCAAGGTTGGAGCATCTCGGGGAGTGTCCCGATTTTCGCGAAGCGAAGATGGGACTGTCCCCTGCACGGACAATGAGCCAAATAGGATCTCGTGATTCCGGGAATTCCGCAATGTTTAGCCCCGGCGGCCACGCCGGGGGTTGCCTTGTTTAACAGAATTCTCCAGATTCTCGCGTGCCTGCCCGTCTGGATGGCGACAATGGTGATTGCGGGCAATGTTGTTGCCGAGATTCCTCGAACGACGCTCGGTACGGTTGTCGCGGACTACAAGCGACCATCCTCGTCCAACGCCGCCAGGGCCCGACGGGGCCGCTGCTCGCCGTGGATCGGGCAGCCGTTAAGAATGATCTGGAGCAAGCGGGCGGGCGCTCGCTCGCGGTGTTGGCCGCCGCAACGTCCAAAAAAACAGCAGAAGCGACCATTCAACGGCTTTCGCGTTCGAGTACGGCAAAAGGCGACTTTTCCACGCGCCGTTGGGCCACGACGCGTAGGCGTTTCAAGTTTCCGGCGTGGCCGAATTGATCCGCTGCACGCGCCATAGGTGCCAGATCGGGAACCTCAACGAAGCTTCACGCGGCTTGACAAGAGGAGGGCACGCCGGCGTTCTCCACGCGCGGTGAGGCGCCAGGAACAGTCAATTCGTTCCCGCTCTCCGCTCCGGCCAACCCCACGTGTCGGCACGAAACCAGACTGCCCAAGGCCTTCCGGAGCCGATCTTTGGAAAAAAATCGCCCTCGCGAAAAAATTTTTCCGCCCGCCGGAACACAGAAAATCACCCGCACCGACTTCCCGTCGAGAGGAAAACCGCGTGGAGAAGTAACTCGCCGGCGGGCAGCTTGGCAATGATCGCAGACTCGCTTTTGCGGGTTTCTGCACGCCCGATTTAGCGGCGCGAACGCTGCGGCAAAGACTCGCTTGGCACCGAGTGGATTTCGACTCAACAGGAACCGCAGATGTGGAACTGATCGCGCGGTTTCGAGGCGTCTTTCTCCTTGAAATTTCCCGCGTCGCAAGACGGATCGACGGTCCTGCAACGCGCCCTCAGGCGGCCCGGGACAGCCGCAATCGCGCGTGCATAACCTGCCATGGGGAAAGAAGTTACAAACACGTCCCCAACCTGACGTTTTGCCGCGCCGCACGCTCGGCGGGGCAAAAAACCGGGCTGGAAAGTCCAACCCTTACCTGTGCCAACGGCAGCTTCATATGCAGATCCCTGCAACGTGTTCGATGGCAGACAAAAGGGCAATCGGTGCGCTGCTGATTGCCTCTGTTGCGCTGACTCCGCGCAGCGTGAGGTTACGGCTAAACGCTTCGCCACGGACGTTGATTCTCAATGCGGCACGATCATCGACGAACGAGTGAAAGAACATCGTAACCACCGCTCCGAACAGGAGGATGCCACGACCGCGCGTCACGCCAGGACCGGAGTTTTTTTGTTCTGAATGGAGAATTGTACTTGCAAAGATTCTCGAAATAAGTAGGATTATGGAGAGTCGGGGCGTGAGAAGGCCCCGCGAAGTTAACGGTCTTGGTCAAAGAAGGGATTCCAAACGAAGGATGGAGACTAACGGCGGCTTGTTTCAGCGCCGGGCGCGCTGACCACAAGATGTCGCTGAGTTTGTTGTCTTGTTTCTGCGGCGATGGGCCTGCCGATCTTCGGCCCCAGCCCGACTCTCGGCAAGGAAATCGCCCAAACGCCAGTTAGGAGGACGTGCGGTGGCCAAGAAGAAGAAGGCAGCTCGGAAGAAGGTTGCCAAGAAGAAGGCGACCAAGAAGAAGGCGACCAAGAAAAAGAAGAAGGCGGCCAAGAAAAAGAAGAAGACCGCCAAGAAAAAGAAGAAGGCCGCCAAGAAAAAGAAGAAGGCCGCCAAGAAAAAGAAGAAGAGATAGGTCATCAGGCGACTGACCGCTTCTTCTGACTCTACTCCGACGAGAAAGAAACGCCCGGCACGGCTGACCGGGCGTTTCTATCTTTCTTGGGAACCCCCCTGGAGAGGGCCGCTCGCGCTTTTTGCCTAAGTCGTGACCGGCGCTCGCTTTACGGTGGGTTGTCAGAGTGCCGCGGCCTACCGGCCGGCTTCGCCCGGTCGAGCACCCATGCGTCCGCACCGCGGAAACCCTCCGCCACCGGCAGGGTTGCCGCAGGGGCATCTCGCACGGCGGATCATCGGAACGCGACCCTGCCCTTCGCTCCGACCAGCCTCGATCTTCTCGAAGCCAACAAAGTGCCGGACAGGTTCGTCGAAGCCGCAGAGCTTCCGCCGATCGATGGTTGTACAACAGACTGCTGTGGATTGCTTTCGAGCAGGCTGTAAACAGATGGCTGTAGGAGATCGCTCCAGTCGCCGATTTCTCAAAGATATTGGCGATCGCCCCGCGGAAACCGAACCGGCAACTGGAGTCACCTCCTGCAATGCGTTTTTCCAGCAGATTGCCGCCCGATAACGGGTCTGCCGCACCGAACGTCTGGGCAACAGCTTCCTGCTTCCACAACCGCTCCCAGTTTCGTGGTTGCGAATCGCGGGATGGCCTTAATTGAACCGGATGATTCGCAGGCGTGCCACGGCCGTGTCGGCGGTGTTGCCCTATCACCAAAGGGTTTCTGTGGGTACTCGCGTTCATTACCGCCGTTACCGCAGCGTACCTGCGGGCGTACCGAGGTGAAGGCCCGTAGCCAGGACCCGAGAGGCAGCGGCCGAGTTCAATCGGAGGGGAAGGGTGCGGCCTCGCCGTTGATTTCGCTGAGCGCGTTTCGGGCGGCCCGCTGCTCAGCTTCCTTTTTGTTCCGTCCCCAGGCCGCTTGGTAGCGAGTGCTGCCGAACTGAGCGGCGATCTTAAAACACTTGCTGTGGTCGGGGCCCTTTTCGTCGAGCAACTGGTAGGTGGGCGTGGTGCCGTGCTCCCGCTGGGCCAACTGCTGGAGGAGCGATTTGTAGTTGCCGCCCAACTCACCGCCGGCAGCCAACTCTACTTCCGGGCCGATGTACTTTTCGATGAATTCGCGAGAGGCCGCGTCCCCTCCGTCGAGGTATATCCCTGCCACCAGAGACTCGAACACATCTGCCAACAGCGATGGCGGCACGTCCGGATGAGTCGTCATGCCCTTACCCAAGATCAGAAACTCTTGCATCCCCAGTGCTTCGCTGATCTTTGCGCAGGTCTGGCGGCTGACCACAATCGACTTGATTTTGGTCAGATCGCCCTCGAGGTAGTCCGGATACTGGTGGTAGAGGAGTTCACAGACCACCGCTCCGAGGATCGCATCGCCGAGGAATTCGAGCCGTTCGTTCGAGGCCAGGCGGTGTTCGGCCCCCGAGGCATGCGTCAAGGCCGCCCGCAAAAGGGCCTTGTCCGTGAACTTGTATCCGATCCGCCGTTCACAACGCGCCAAATAGGACACACGGTGGGGCTGCGAAGCGGCCTTGGCATCCAGTGACATCGTGGCAGCCTGGGGGGCAAAGTACACAAGAGGTTGCGAACCAGCAACTCTACGTAACTTTAGCAGCAGACGAGGCTTTTGTCAATCCATGGTGTCCGAACTCGTCGGCCGACTACCGCAAGACACAGAAACTGGGCTTGTCCGACCGACACCGGTGCAGGAAAATTGGTGCGGTGGAAACTATCCTTTTGGGACGAACTCGTGCAGCGCCGGCCTCCTCGGACGGACGGCAGTTTCAGGCACCTTGGGAGTCCCGGTTAGCTCTCCACTTTTCAGATTTCGCGGGAGGCGTGCCCGGCAGAGACTGCGTCTTCAGAGCCTGCCTCGTGGGCCTCAGAGAGACCTCCCGCGGTGGTAAATTGTCGAACGTCACCTGTTGTAGGAAAGGAGAATTGTCGGATGAAGTACGCAGAGATTCACCGTCGCCGGTGGCTGATTGTTTTGGCTCTCTTCCCGGCTGTCGGCCTGGGTGGTGCCATTTTGCAGGGTGTGGTCGGGCAGGATTCGAGCCCGGTCAGCGAACCCAACGGCCTGGCCAAGGCCGAGAGCCTCTCGCGGGCGTTCCGCGCGGCCGCCAAGAGGGTCATCCCCACGGTGGTGAAGGTAACCAGCACCACCAAGCCGCAGGTAATCGAGCGAGACCGGGGAGTTTCCCCCAACGATCTGTTCGAAGGCTCTCCCTTCAGGGATTTCTTCGACGATCGCGACCTGCCCGACTTTCGCTTCTTCAACCGAATTCCAGAGCGCCGGGGTCTCGGCTCGGGGGTGATCATCGACCCGAAGGGAATCATCCTCACCAACAACCACGTGGTGGCGGGGGCCGACAAGGTCCTGGTCGAGCTGGCCGACGGCCGAGAGTTCGAGGCCACCGAAATCAAGACCGACGAATTGACCGATCTGGCGGTGCTCAGAATCGACGTCAAGGAGTCCCTCCCGGCCGCCGCGCTGGGCGATTCCAAGAACCTCGAAATCGGTGATTGGGTCCTGGCAGTCGGCAACCCGTTCGAGATGGAGCACACCGTCAGCGCGGGCATCATCAGCGGCAAAGGCCGCTCGTTGCAGCGCTCGTTGCGGTCGGTCAAGCGGGCAGAGTTCCTTCAGACGGACGCGGCGATCAACCCGGGAAACTCCGGCGGACCGCTGGTCAACCTCCAGGGCGAAGTGGTCGGAATCAACACCGCCATTGCTTCCAGCACCGGCAGCTACCAGGGAATTGGGTTTGCCATCCCGGTGAACCTGGCCAAGTGGGTCACCGCCCAATTGATCAAAAGCGGCAGTGTCCAGCGGGCCTATCTGGGGGTGGGAATCGACGAAACCGCCAGCCCGTTGGGAAGAAAACTGGGCGTGGATCGGCTCCAGGGGGTACTGGTTGCGGAGGTCCGTCAAGGCGCTGCGGCCCAAGGGGCCGGATTCCGGGTGGGCGACGTGATTCGCGCCTTTGCGGGCCGCGCGGTCCGCAGCCCCCGGGAGTTACAGGAGACCGTCGAACGCTCGTCGGTCGGATCAAGGCAGAGGGTCGACGTCATCCGCAACGGCAAGCCGCAGACGCTGGACGTGGTGCTCAAGGCCCTGCCCGACGACTTGGAGGGTGCTGGACGGCCTCTGCGCCGTGGCGGCAGGGATAGCACGTCCGGCTTCATCAGCCGCGAACTCGGCCTGCAAGTCGGCGAGTTGACCGGGGACGTAGCCCGAGGGCTTGGTTTGGAAAAACCTTCCGGCGTGCTGATCACCAGGGTGGATCCACGAGGGATTGCTGCCCTGGCAAAGATTCGCGAAGGAACGGCGATTCTCGAAGTGGAAAAGAGACCGGTCAGATCGGTCGCCGAATTCGAGGCGGCCTTAAAAGGCAACTCCCCGGAAGACGGAATCTTGCTGACCCTTCGCAGCAAAGAGGGCGAGCGGTACGTGCTGCTGCGAGGTTCGTGATCCCCGGCGTTTCGAGTCCGCGGCCTGAAGGGGGCGGCCCCGCCCGGCGGGGAACGCCCCTGCATGATTCGCCCTTTTCTCGCCCCTGCCGCCTTTTCCCTTGACTCGCCGCCTGGCAGTGCCAAAAATGGGGTGGGGATACTCGCCGCTGGCGGGGACTGGTCGCAGCCTGGCCGAGGAAGGGGGAGTTCTGGCCGAGCCGGCCACCCTCGGTGCGCTGCGACACCGGCGGCGGACGCACGCAAACCACGCACAGTCCGGACACGCACGCATGTTAGCCTTGCCTCGCGTCGCGGTGGGGACGCTCCAGCCGGAGGCCGACTGTAGGGCGATTCTCTGGGCCTTGATCGAGGTGCTCCGCGAGCAAGACCTCCAGGTGCAGAGTTTTCTTTCCCGGGCCTGTTTTGCCAGCTATCATGGGACGGCCACGGCCACCGGGTTGAATCCCCGCCATCTGGACAGTTGGCTGATGTCGGCCGATCTGTGTCGCGAGATCTTCATCCACGGCACGCGGAACTGCGATCTTGCCTTGGTGGAAGGCAAGTTCGCCAGTGCGGTTGCCCACCAGAGCGGGACCGGCGGAAGCTTGGACACGCTCTGCCAGTGGCTCGATCTGCCCAGAGTGGTGGTCTTGGACGTCTCCCGGATCGAAGACTGCCGGCTGCCCCAGCCACCGGAGCAGGCCGACGCCTTGTTGCTGGACCGGGTCGGCCACGGCCGCGACTCGGCTCGGCTGACGACCAACCTTGAAGCCCTTTGGGGAGTTCCCGTGCTCGGCGCGCTGGAGCGCCTCGCCGAACTGAGGTCTGAAATCAACGCTGTTCCGATGGGGACCCGCCCGCCGCGGGAATTGTGCCAGCGGTTGGGCGGCTACTTCATCCGCCCCGCACAACCGCAACGACTGCTTCAACTGGCAGCGCGGCGAGAGTTTGCCCTACCTATGCCGCGACTGTTCTCCTCCCATCCGGCTCCGTCGCCGTTGGGCGTGGCTCTGGCCTACGACAACGCTTTTGACTGTTACTTCCCCGACACGCTCGATTTGCTGGAATCCCGGGGGGCAACGATCCTGGATTTCTCGCCCTTGCGGGAGGAACGCTTGCCGCCCGGCACCGACATCGTCTACTTCGGTTGTGGCCATCCGGAACGCTATGCCGCCGAGTTGTCGCAAAACCACTGCATGAAGCTGGCCTTGCGGGATCATTTGTGCAGCGGTGGCCGGATGTACGCCGAAGGGGGCGGGCTGGCGTATCTGTGCCAACAGATTGAAATCGCCCCGGGCGAGTTAAGGAGGATGGTCGGCATCTTCCCCGCAATCGCCCGGCTTAGGCAAGGCCACACCCCCACTCCCGTCGAGGCAACCCTCGGTCGGGAGACCTGGCTCGGCCAGCCGGGTACGCGGTTGCGGGGATACCGGAACCCGTGCTGGCGGTTGAAACCGGTGGGACCACTGGTCGGTTGCCTGGTCGAACCGGAGCACCGCTACGACCTGGTGAAGAGCTGCCGGGCGATCGGCAGCCAGCTTCACCTGAACTTCGCTGCCCAGCCCGAACTGCTCTCCAACTTCTTCCAACCGTGTCTTCTCCAGCCCGATCCGGCCGATCCCTGGACCGCCGTGCCGTGACTACGGCGGAAGGCGGAGGCCGGAACCCAGGTAGCGACTCTTCTCGGGTGAACGCTCGATACTTCCCCCTTTCCCTCTTCCACACCCCACGTCCCGGTGGTAGGCTTTGACAGGGCGGGCCCTTCTGGGGATACTCAGGAAATACACGAAGCCCTCTTGAGGCCCCACTTCCCAGTCGTGACCATCGAGTTGTCGGCCAACTAAGAGGCTCTATCACCCTTTCCCTCTCCCTTTGGGAGAGGGGTTTTGTTAGAAGTCTTAAGAAATCAACGACCCGGCAGAAAGCT
>CAZUAM010000371.1:0-7348 GCA_964618095.1 uncultured Planctomycetaceae bacterium
CCTGCGGCTGACCACCAGCCACCCACTCAACTGCCAGGAAAACTTGCCACACACCCGCAGCCGGCTTTCGGGCGTGTCCAGTGACCGCCATGTTCCTTTCCGGGCGGGGTTTCAAGTCTGGTAGACGGAGGGTACATTGAGAGGACCGTGGTCAAGCCCCAGGGATTCTCGGCGGGAGAAATGCAGTCGAGACTTGTGACGTACCACGCTCGAGGATGCCGCATGAAATGAGCAGCCCTATTAACGGCCGGACATACGACATCGGGCGTATAACGAAACCGCGATGGCTTCGCCTTGCGGCCATCTTGGCGACCACCGTGGGGCTGCTCGTAACAACGACCCAGAAAGGCCGGGCTCAGCAAACACAAATCAACGCACCGGCAGGTTCAATTCGCGAGTTGCTCGATCTGCGTTCGGTCGCGCAGCGCAAGCCTTGGCGCACTCTCCAGCAGTCGAGCTACGACCGCCGGGGCGGTTACTATGACTCGGGCCATTTCCTCCGCACCGAACCCGGTCGCCGCTTGGTGCTTCTCGACGCCAAGGGCCCGGGGTGTATCGATCGCATGTGGTTCACTCGCAAGAGGCCGTGGCAAGAGCCGTACGACCTGCTGGTCTACGTCGATAGCATGAGCGCACCGGCACTTCGCGCGGATCTCGACGAGTTGTTCTCCGCAGAGCGATCTCCCTTCGTCGCGCCGCTGGCCGGCCGCTGTGGGCTTGAGCGGACGCCGGCTCTGTACTCCTACGTGCCCATCGGGTTTCGCAATCGGTGCAGAATCGTCCTCGTGCCCACCGCACCGGACGAGCAATACCAGTGGCGGACCACTGAATCCGGCGATCGCATCAGACACGTCTACTATCAAATCACCTATCGCAGCTTACCCGAGCAGGCCCCCGTCCAACCTTTCCACGCAAGCCTTGAAACGCGAGAGGCCAAGGCACTTAGGCAAATCGCCGAATTGTGGGGCAGACCCGGCTCGAGTCCGTGGAAAGCGGGCCCGCCGATGATGTCCCGGTCAAGGAAGCTGACGGTGCCTGCGGGCGACACGGCAGAGCTGCTCCGACTGAGCGGTCCAGGGGTGATCTATGAGCTCCGATTGAAGCTGGACAGCCCCAGGCCTCTCAGGGCGTCGGATGAGGCACTGACGGATCTCCTCGACTTAGAAATGACGTGGGATGGGGCATCCCAGCCGCAGGTCTCCGTCCCGGTCGGCGCCCTGTTTGCCTGTCCGGATGCTCAACAAGACGTCGCCGGATTCTGGTGTGGATGTCTCCAGGGAACGTACTACACGTACCTTCCCATGCCATTCGCCCGCTCCGCCCGGCTGGGCGTTCATAATCGCGCCGCCCGCGCGATGACTGTAACCATCCAAACGGCTTACCGTTGTGAAAACCTCCGCCCGAGCGACTGTCATTTGGCCGCACATCGGTACGACATCGCCTCACCCCGGCAAGGGCTTGACAACCTCCTCTTTCAGCGACGCGAAGCCGGACACGTCGTGGGCATCGTGATGGACCGCCCCGGCCACATGGAAGGCGACGATCGCTGGCTCATCGACGGTCAACAAACACCCTCCATCCACGGCACGGGAACGGAAGACTTCTTCAACTTCGCCTGGGGACTCGGCGGCATCGAAGCGTTACCCCTGCACGGGATGACGCAGCACTTCGGCCGCCCCGTGTGCTACCGGTTCATGTTCCCGGCCGCCGTGCCGTTCCGCAAGCAATTGCAGTTGACCTGTGAACACGGCCATTCGCTTGCCCACGGGCCGAACCGACACCAGGGCCGCTACAGCGGAGTGGTGATCTTCTACACTCCCGCTCAGCCGGGGGCTGCCGCCTCGAGCTGCTGGCCGACGACAACGCACCCCTCTGGTCCCGCGACCTTTCCTTCGGCCGCCCCTGGGACCGCGCATTTCGGGCCGCTTTCGCGAAGCCCGAGTTCTTCGGCTTCTACGGCCAGGCCTTTCAAGGAATCCTCGAGCCCGGCGTCGTGGTCCCCTTCGGCGCCGGCTGGCTGGAGGTGCCCGTCGATTTGGATTCCAAGGTGCGGTCAATCCGCCTGACCATCACCAACTTCTGGGCAATGGGCGGCGGCCTGAACGAAATCGAGGCCTACGCGACCCCCGCTCCCTGAACCGGTAGCGGCACGCCGAACGAGTCGCAACAGCCGAGTGTGGCCCGGACGATTTTGCGGAGAAGGCGCTGCGATTGGGAATCATTTCTTCGCAAGATCGTCCGGGTGGCGGAGCCACAGGAGGCTTCCACACCGGTTGCGACCTCTCGTTGCTTCGCAACACCGACGATTTTCCGACACAGCTTAATCCAATGGCAACGCCCTATCCGGAAAATCGTCGGTGCCACCCGCGACCATCGTGCGGGGCTGGACAACGCCCGTTGGTGCCAGCCCACTCTGGCGCAAGCGGCAGTACCTTTGAGCCAAGTTCTCGACGCCCGCACGATTGGGCAGGTCGGTCTCGAACGTTGAACCTCGCGCGGCCCCCCGCTTGCTTACCGCCCTGCAAACCGCCATAATCGGGGCTGAACCCCGGAGAGTGAAAGCTTGTGCCAAAAAAGGGAAACGCCATGCGGCTCGCGTTTGTTTCGGTGATGCTCGCGGCAATTCAACTCGTGACGGCCGGCGCCGACGCCCAGGTCGTGTTGACCGGTCGAGTGCTTCACCCGCGTCATGCGGGCAGTGAAGACCTGGTGCCGTTGTCTACCATCCTCTGTTTTGCCAATCTCTCAGGTTCGCAGGCCGAGCCGGGGAGCTTCCGCACTTGGGAGACCGAGCCGGTCGGCTGGTTCCGCATCTCCGGCGGTGCGGGCAACTATACGCTGGTCTTCGCCAATCCGGCGCACTTCATGCGTCCGTTGATGGTGACCAACGTCGTACTGCGGCCGGGCGAGCAATGGAAGCGAAACGTGATGCCCTCTTTGGAGTGCTACGGCCTCGACGACCGGCAATGGGACAAGAATCCGGCCAGCGACTACTGGCAACTCTTCACTGCCCGTGGATCGAGCGTCACCCAAGTGGGGTTCAAATTGGTCCATGACGGAATCGACGGGATGGGCCCCGGAAAGCAGAACTTGGTGGTCTCGATTCATCGCCGGGGACCGGGTGCGCCGCAGCGCTGGAAGCAGATCGGACCGGCAATGCCCGTGCTGGACGTCGATTCGGGTGGGGCGAGGAATTATCTCTGGTCGGCCGGGTGGAATTCGGGCGAAGTACCGCTTAAGCCCGGTGAAACCTACGCCGTGCACCTGAGAGCGGAGAAACCGGGCGGTCAGTTCCAGGCCTTTTGGCGGGCAACCCAGTCGGACTCGGAAAGCTGCTACCGACAGGGAAACCTGGGCACGCAAGGCTTTCAGAGGCGCCAGCTCTGGCTGGCCGTTGCCACCGACGGCGACGGGCTGCTGATTCCCTACAACAAGCGAGTTCACAAGCAGTTCGGCCGGTTGACCGACTGCCTGGCGAAGTGGTCGCAGACCTACGTGGCCCGGGGACGCGGGCTGGCTGCGGTGGTCTTGTACGCGGCCGTATCGGGGGCGCAGCCGCCGCTCGGTCGCCAGCGGGTCGTGGTTCGCGTGCGCAAAGGTGGCCCCGGCGGGCCGATCATCGGCATCGAGAAGATCGCCATCGGCAACGGCAACTACACGGGCGACGCCTCCTGGGGCACCTTCGGCGCGGTCTTTGCCCCCGGTGAGGTGCCGCTCGAGCCGGGGGCGGTGTACGCCATCGAGTTTGAATCCATAGAGAACTACGAGACGTTACACGGCTTTGTAAACATCAAGGGTGAGGTCAGCAACGACAAAGCCGGGTTCAATCCGTACCGAAAACATCAGCCCGACGGCTACGCTCCCGGCACGGCGTTTCGACTTGGGAAGGACCCCATGGATTTCGACCTCGATATGCAGGTGATCGAATACGAGTGGGCCTCGGACAATTGGCCCGAAGCCCTCCACGCGGAAAACCTGTTGACCAACGGGGACATGCAGGCCGGCAGTCGCAACGAAGAGAGGTCCGGACCGGCTCGAATCGACTCCTGGGGGCAAT
Organism: uncultured Planctomycetaceae bacterium; assembly: GCA_964618095.1. GTDB lineage: Bacteria > Planctomycetota > Planctomycetia > Pirellulales > Thermoguttaceae > CAZUAM01. The sequence continues at coordinate 4,058 of CAZUAM010000371.1, forward strand.
TTGCCATCGATCCGGGTACGGCGTTCGGCCACGTCGCCGACGGGGCCGAGCCGTCGAACCGGGTGGCGCGCGTGCTGGGCGGATCGGCCACGGGCAAGACGGCCGACGGCGGCTACGTGCAGCGCGTCCACCGGCTCGGCACGGCGGAGACCTACCGCCTCTCGGGACGCGTACGCGCCAGTTGGCCCGTCGACGACCGGCATCAAATGTACGTAGGCTTCGATCCGACCGGCCAGGTTGGGAATCCGAAGGCCGGCTCGATTACGTGGACGGTCTTACCTGCGCGACACGGGGTTTTCGTCCCATTTCTCAGCCGTCCGATTCGTCCCGCCTCGGGCTCCATCAGCGTGTGGCTGCGGGGCCGAACCACGTTTACCCAGCAGTGGCCCTACAAGGCCGATTTCGACGATTTCGCGCTGCGGCGAGTGCGTACAGATGTGCCCGGAGATAATACGCGGTAGCGCAACACACGTAACGAAAGGCTCCCTCATGCACACGGTCTGTATTCTGTTGGTCACTCTCGCCAGCACCACAGCGGCGAAGGAGATCCTGGTCACCGGCGATACGACCCTCGAAAAGGACGCACACCTCAGTGCGCGGCTTGTAATCCGGGCGGATTACGCAACGATCGACGGCAACGGTGCCACGCTCGTCGGCCCCGGCCAGCCCGGAAAGCCGGATTCCTTCCAGGGCTACGGAATCGCCGCGAACGGCTGCAAGGGAGTCACGCTCCGTAACATCAGGGCAAGGGGATTTGCGGCCGGGCTGCTAGTCACCGGTGGCGACCACTGGCTGGTTGAAGGTTGCGATTTCTCCGACAACTACCACGTTCCGGAGGCCGGTTGGGGCAACGGGCCTCGCCAGGGCGGCGTGGTCCTGACGAACGTCAGGCAATCGATCCTCCGCAACAACCGGGCAAACCGGGTCTGGAACGGGCTGGACCTGGATAACTGCTCGGACAACCTCGTTCTCGAAAACGATTTCTCCCGCTGCTCGAACGTCTGCCTGAAACTGGCCACATCGAGCCGCAACCAGGTCCTTGAGAACAACCTTTCCTACGGGCTTCGCATCAGCCCGGGCGAAGTGCACGCCCGCGACTCGACCTGCGTGCTGATCGAGAGCGGCTCGGACGACAACCTGTTTCGCGGCAATGACATTACGCATGGTGGGTACGGGGTTTTTATCCGGGTGCTCAACGGCTGGGTCTCAACGCGCAATACGTTCATCGAGAACGATTGCTCCTATGCCAACAACAACTGTGTCGAGGCCTGGAGTCCCGGCAACACGTTTATCCGCAACAAGGCGAACCACGGCTCCTACGGTTTCTGGCTCGGCGGCAGCGATCAGACCGTCCTGATCGGCAACGAGGCGGCGTACAACGGCCTGCCCGAAGGATTTCACAACGCCCCCGAGCCGGGATTCTCGCACGGCGGGATTGTCTTTGTAGGCGGCTCCTCCAGCCACACCAAGATCGTGGGCAACTACTGCCACCACAACCATGGGGCGGGGATCGTCTTTCGCGGCGATGTCTCGACCAAGGGCAAACGATGGAGGACTTTCCACTGGATCGTCCAGCAAAACCGCATAGAGAACAACCTGTGGGGCATCTACGGCCTGTACGGCGACTGGATCTATCTGGCAAACAACACGCTACGCGACAATCCAAAAGGAAGCCATTTCGAAGGAGTCACCAACCTGGTCCGGGCCAAAGACGACAAAAGCGTGACGCTGCTCCCGCGAGCCGCGCTGGAAGGTCCGGCCGTTGCCACCGTAGGATGCCGCGTCACCTTTGACGCGTCCGGGTCGCTGTCCCCCAATCGTAGAAACCTCTCCTTTCGCTGGGACCTTGGCGAGAGGATCTGCAGCGATCCCATCGTTCAACACGTATTCACCAAGCCGGGTTTCCACCGTGTCGGTCTGACGGTCGACAACGGACCATTGGCCGACCTGGCCTTTCGCGATCTCCTGGTCGTCGACGAAGTAAAACACGAGTTCGGTACCGAAGGCGATGCCGGCCGGTGGGGGTCGGCCGTCGAAGGCGATCCGACGGGCAAGGCAAAGCTCGTATTCTACGATGAACCGCAGGCAGCCGTGGGGAGATCCTCCCTGCGATTCTCTCCCAACGTATACCCCGGTTTGGACGTCACGGCCATCTATCCGGCCGCCCGCAACGCACGCTGGGATTTCTCCGGCTGCCGCCAGCTATCATTCTGGTTGAAGTTCCAGAATCCCAACCCGACGGGCTTTCAGGATGCCGGCCCGGTTGTTCGTTTGGAGGGTCCGGGTGGACGCGTCGTCTATACTCCAGCCGCAGGTCGCAACTTCCTGCGGGATACGGCGGCAAGCGAAAGCCGCTGGATGTGGCAGCGCGTGGTGATCCCACTCGACGGCAGCGACCTGTGGAAACGCGAGCCGGCCGGCAATGTCGGCCTTGCCCGCATCGACGCGATCGGTCTGACCTTCGACTCCTGGGAAGGGGCACCGTTTACGATCTGGCTGGACGGCCTGACGTGCGAGTAGCTCGCCGACGCCGGTTTGAGCGGGCAGAGGTAATCGAGGCCGGTTTCTATGGCTACGCTCGGCGCGGCCGTGGTGACGGCGCCAACGCCGTGATTCAACGCAGGCTCTCGATCACCGCGTCGAGTTTCCGGCGCAACTCGACGTAGCTCTTCTGGCCCGTCAGCTCCCGCTGGCCGAGTAGGAAAGCCCCGAGAATCTCGGCGAGCAGGTTCTTTGCTGCCCGGGCAGCGGCCGTGTCCGGTTGTTCGTCCGCCAGACGCCCGAGCGTGAGCATTCGCCGGTAGTCGTCGAGTCCCTCCCTCAGACGCTCGAAGTGCACGGCTGGGATGAGATCGCCGTCGGGGCTGGAGTTGCACCAGGCGTAGTCGTCCTCGCGGCAGTCCAGCGCGTAGTACGGGTCGCCGGCCACCACGTTGAAGTGCCACGAGAGGCGGAACTTCACGTCGAGCTGCTTGGCGGCCTTGTACATGCCCGCGAACATGAACTCCGTCGTCTGGTTCCAAACGCCCGTGCCAATGTCCAGCCCGCGAAGGTAGGCCGTGATTCGATATCGGCCCGGGTCGAGGATGAGCTTATCGGCACAGACGCGGATCTTGGGGTTGTTGCCGGCGGCAAGCAGAAACATCGAGGCAACGAGGTGGAAGAATGCGAGTCTCATAGCCGGACTCTCCTCTTGCCGATTGCCACCCCCCGGTGACGCCCATGGTGCTCGTTTCTGACTACCGCTTCTTCAACGTCATGCTGATTCCGAAGCTCTCCATCATGATGAAC
>CAZUAM010000372.1:0-7326 GCA_964618095.1 uncultured Planctomycetaceae bacterium
ATGGTGGTTAGCGTGGCCGGGGTCGAGCGGAGCGAGCCCCCGGAATGGTGGGACTGTGGGCTGACTTATAGTTGGTCCGGAGGCATGGGGGAGCTTCGTTCGCCCCCAGCCACCCTCGATTGCGAAGGTTATTACTGCGCGGGCCGTTAGACTATCCCAGAACCGAAATCGGCGCGGCTGGCGGCGGAGCGCAGCGACGCCCCAGGGTCTCGCTTCCTGGGGGCTCGCTGCGCTCGACACCAGGCACCCATTGCTCGCGCGTCGGGTTCTGGGATAGGCTCTTGGTCAAACCGGGAAGGCGGGTTGCCGTGAGACGCCGGTCGGCTTTCAAGGCGGCGGTTTTCGGGTAAAGTGGGGTGTTTGGCTGAGTAGGTATTTCTTCCAAGGTGGGATCGTGAGTTGGTTGCAGCGAGATATACAGTTGGCCCCCTTTCCTCGGGGGTGCCACCTGATTACGCGGCAGATCCTCGATGCCCTGCCGGAACTGGCCGAGGTGAAGATCGGGCTGCTGCACGTCTTCATCCAGCACACGTCGGCCTCGTTGTCGATCAACGAGAACGCCGACCCGGACGTCCCGGTCGATCTGGATCGAGTCCTCAATGCAGTGGTTCCGGAAGACTTCCCGTACCGGCATACGTGCGAGGGGCCGGACGACATGCCGGCCCATGCGAAGTCGTCGCTGCTGGGCAGTTCGCTGACGGTGCCCGTCCGCGACGGGCGGCTGCGGCTGGGGACCTGGCAGGGGATCTATCTGTGCGAACATCGCCGGCACACCTCCCGCCGCCGGCTGGTGTTGACGGTCGAGGGCGAAATGCGCTAGGCGCGGGAGTGCAGTGGGAGCCGGCAGGGCGAGTTTTGCCCCGCTCAGCCGGCCCGGCTACAATGGGCACTGTGTTCCCGAGAGACCTCGTGTTTGCCAAACAGACCCGCAGGAGATCAACCCGGCATGAAGGAGACGATGATGCACACGGTGGCTCACACGCGTGGTAACTTGCCGAAAGCTCTGTTCCTGGCCGCGACGGCCCTGGGGATCCTGGTACTGGCCCCGCAACGGGCCGCGGCTGCGCAGCCGAAGCCGAATATCCTGTTTATGATGGTGGATGACCTGGGCAAGGAGTGGATCAGTTGCTACGGCGGCCAGGAGATGAAGACGCCGCAGATCGACAAGCTGGCCGAGGGCGGGATGCGATTCGAGAGCGCCTACTCGATGCCGCAATGCACGCCGACTCGAGCGACGCTGCTTACGGGACAGTATCCCTGGCGCAACGGCTGGTGCAACCACTGGGACGTGCCGCGCTGGGGTGCCGGGTGCCATTTCGATTGGCGGCACAACCTGACGTTTGCCCGCGTGATGAAAGCGGCGGAGTACGTCTGCGCCGCGGCCGGCAAGTGGCAGATCAACGACTTCCGCGTCCAGCCCGAGGCGATGAAGAAGCACGGCTTCGACGAGTGGTGCATGTGGACCGGTTTCGAGTCGGGCAACCCGCCCAGCGGCAAGCGCTATTGGGACCCGTACATCCACACCAACCAGGGCAGCAAGACTTACGACGGCAGGTTCGGGACCGACGTGTTCGTCGATTTCCTGATCGACTTCATGACCCGGCACAAAGAGCGGCCGATGATGCTCTACTTCCCGATGGCGCTGACGCACGGGCCGCTTACGACGACTCCACTCGATCCCGACGCTGAGGGGAACATCGAACGCCACAAGGCGATGGTCCGCTATACGGACCATGCGGTCGGGCGTTTGGTCGGCGCGCTGGACGATCTGGAGATCCGCCGGCGGACGATTGTGATCTTTTCGACCGACAACGGCTCGGGCGGGCGGATCTCGGCCCGGAGGAATGGCCGCCTGGTCCGGGGCGGCAAGGCCAGCTTGGGCGAGCCGGGCGTCTGCGAGCCGTTTATCGTCAACTGTCCCGGGCTGGTGCCGGCCGGGGTGGTGACCCATGCCCTGACCGACTTTACCGACCTACTGCCCACCTTTGCGGAACTCGGCGGGGCGGAAGTTCCGCCGGACGTGGCCATCGACGGCAAGTCGATCGCCAAGCTGATCCTGGGCAAGGCGGACGACTCGCCGCGCGAGTGGATCATGGCCCTGGGGCATGGTGCGGCGAGGCTCGACGCCAAGGGGGTCAGGCCGAAGCAGGATTTCACGGATCGGGTGGTCCGCGACAAGCGCTGCAAGCTGTGGGTGCTCCACGGCGAGAGCGCGAAGCTGTTCGATCTCTTGGCCGACCCTGCGGAGCAGAATAATCTGATCGACAGCAAGGAGGCGAAGGTGGTTGCTGCCCGCAAGAGGCTCGAGGCGGTCGTACAATCCTGTCCCAAGCAAGATGCCCGGCCGCGGTACGATCCTACGCCGTCCCAGCCGTGGGACAAGAAGCCCGTCGAGGCTAAGCCGAAGAAGAAACAGGGAAGGGGTCGGTCCTTAGATCTTAGTGTTGCGGGAGCAGGGACACTAAAATCTAAGGACTGACCCCCTTGCTATCCGGCCTATCGTCGCGATCGCCTGCCGGTCACGTCGGCCCTCATGGAATCGTTCGTCAAAGAACTCAATCAGCGGGTGAAAGGGGCCGAGAAATTCTGGAACGACGGAGCCAGCGGCGAAGCCATCCTGCAAGTCCGGGCGGCGGCGCTCTGCGACGACGACCGTCTGCAACGCCACTTGAGAAACCGCCCAGGCAACCCATTTCGCCCCAACGCCCGCCAGCGTCCACCCGCAGCCGCCAGTGCCGCCTAAAAAAGTCCGTTCCTGTACCCCGCCAAATAGGCCTCAATTCACGGCAAGTAACGGCATTTTCGGCTTCACCGGCACCGACCGGGCAAACTGGCGAGTTTAGACAATCCTGTGGATGTCTGTTTATAGATTTACTGAAGAATCTACACACGGTACCAGGAAAAGGCAGCAAAACCGCAGCCAGCGGACCAGATTTGGCGTGTTTTCGTTAGGCGGAAAGGGTTCCCTGGGAATCCAGGCTAGCCCGCACAAGTCCTTGCGCTGAAATGCCCCCGACCGCCCTCCTCCCGGAAAAACTGCCGGAAGAAAGGCTTGACGGGCGGAAAGCAGCCCTCCAAAATCGACTTCAAGCTGGCGGAAGGGCGCTTGCCCCTGGAAACCGACCCTGGAACGGCCCTCGCTCAGCCGGGGACACGAAAACCAAATTCCTAACTGCTAAAGGAGGTCTTTAAATGGACCACACTCGATTCAACAGGATCTGTTCGTACCGCCCTGTGGCGGTTCTGCTTGCCGTTTCGATGCTGTGCTGGACACCCTCTGGCAAAGCCCAAGAGGGGCTGAATTTGAGTCAGGGAAAACAGCTCGTTTTACAAAGGAACATGAGCACGTGCAGACTGCCTGAAGGGAAAATGGAGGAGAGAACCGTAATCTATACGGTCTTTCTCAGCCGGGGGTACGGTGGCCCGGGTACACCGCCCGACCCCGAATTCTTCCTCTCCAACGATGCACTTGCAGAGAAGCTGCAAAAGAGATGTCGCGGCGTTGAATTCATAGTGCGGGACATCACGAAACGCACGGCAAGCCCCGCGTCTCTTTTTGAGGACTTACAGAAACGCAAACAACAGCTGGATGGGGTGCTTCTGGTAGGCGTTGGCGCTTCCGGGGCGGGAAGAGATTACAGGCTGGCTTTCTCAGGATTGCCGACTGTTGTGGTCTACAACCTTTTTGAGTTCATGAACGTTCCTTACAAACTCTTTGCAACTGGACAAGAGGCGGAAAGTATCGTGGTGGGAGGTCCTGAGTATGGAGAAGGAAGAATCTTAACCGCGTCGCTGGACAGAAGAAGCCTCTGTGGGCAGTCTGTTTCTGCCGCTGCGTTTGAAGATCTCGTCTATAAAATCAAGCTTATAGAAGTCATCAAGAAGCTCAAGGAGTCGAGAATACTGGTCGTAGCGCCGCACAGGTTTCTTGCTCAGGTTGACTACCAGGACGACATGCAGAAACATATGCCGGAAGACTACAACGACACTTACACCAAGGCATTGAAAGAGGCCCTGGGAGTCGAACTCGTCGTTGCACCGCCCGAGGAGTTCTTCGAGGCATATGAGAAAACAGATCAAAAGGAGGCAGAAAAGATTTCAAAAAAGTGGATCCACGAGGCCCAGCAAGTCGAAGCGGCCAGGTCAGAAATCACCAAGACGGCCAGGGCGTATCTAGCTTTTGAGGCATTAAGGAAGAAGTACAACTGTAACGCGGTCTCCACCCAGATGAGGAGGTTGCGACCGAGCCGGAAGGTAGAAGATCTCTTCTGGCCGGGCCTGGGCCTTGAATGCGGTTTCAAGACCAAAGAGATACAGGCCGTGTGTCAGAATTACCCCAATATACTGGTGGCGCAACTGCTGGGCTACTTTCTTACCGGGAGGCCAAGTATGCTGGGCGACCTCATTGTTGATCTTCCCAACAATGCTACGATCCTCACGCATTGTGGGGCCCCGGTTAATCCTTACGGAGACAGCAGAATAGTCCCCTACTTCATCAAGACCCACGCCCAAAGCCCGGTCCGAGACACCCAAGAGCCCGGCTCGTCCACTGGGCTCCAGGTAGAGTGGCCCGAGGGAGAGCCGGTGACGGTCTGGAAGGTTTACGCGCTGCATAAGAAAATCGGTTTTTACACCGGCACCGTCGTCAGTGCGCAGTCGCTGTACGGTAAGCGCGTTCACGCTTTGCTGTGCAGAACCAAGCTGGTTGCCAAGGTTGACGATGCAAAGAAAATACAGAGGCTGTTCTCTCCCGGCGAATATGGCATCCACCGGGCGGCAACCCTGGGTGATTTGAGGGAGGTTATCAAGGACCTCGCCGTGCTACTCGGGTTTGAAGTCATGGAAGAAGACAGATAGCGCGCCCGGCAGGTTTCTCGGCAGGGTGTTGGATATCCTGGAGAAAAGCGGGAAAGCAAAAGACACGTTGGTTATGGTCACAAGCGAGCAGGGCTCGGCCTTCCCGGCAAGGGGGTCAGTCCTTAGATTTTAGTGTCGCGGAAGACTTGCCGGGGCGTGTTTGCCCCCGAACTCTTTGCCGGGCGGCAAGCCCTTGCGGAAGCATGTCTTTCGGACCGTGGCTGGGGCACGGGAACCGATGGAACGCCACTTCTTGGACCGGCGTCCCTACGATTCAAGAGATGCCCCCTCGGTCACCTTCCTGGCCATGAACCGGCGGAGGAGCTGAGGCGCCTTCTCGCGGGTCAACTCCCTGGCAACTTCGCCTGGGACAACAACCTGTCCGAACAGCTTTGGGAAGAGCTCGGCCTGGCCAATAAGGACGAGATATTGAACGGGTGAGCTGTCGGCAACAACCAGCATTAGTCTTTGTCACCGAAAAGGTGATTGAGTGTTCGACAGTCAGCTTCCAGGTCTTCCGGTGTGTAGTTCATTGGCACGTGATGCTCCGAAAGCCAGCGCTCAGCATCCCATCGCGTCTCCAGGCAGAGAAGACGACGAACCATGCTGATGCCGAATCGGCCGTTTCGGTATCCTTCAATGACGAAGGCTTCCTTGGCGGCTTGGCCAAGGTCACTGAAGCGAGTGGCCAGACTCTTTTCAATGTCTGAAGGCACGTCGAATGAAATAGGCATGTTCCACCTTTTCAATGCATCTTGATTGTACCACTGGGTGGGTCAGGAAACAAGCCTCGGGGGCCCCGTTGGACGCTGGGCTCGGTCTGTCCTGCCTTCTTGCATACTTCCCCGTCAGGGGCCCGAGGGTGGGGCTCAGGACTGGTACACCGCGGCCGAAGTCCCCTTCCATCAAAACACGACGATAGCCGGAAGGCAACGCCTTCCGGACCGGAGGTCGTTGACCTCCGGCTATGGTAGAAGACTTCCGCGGTGGTGTAGTAGCCTCTGCCCTGGCGGAAGGCGCTTGTTGCGTGGCGGGCTAAGTGCCAATCCCCGCCAGATCGTCCAGCCAGGTTTCGATCAGCGTGGTCTGGTTGGCGTTGCGGTCGATCTGCTCGGCGGCTTCCAGAGAGCGGTCCAGTCGGGCGGCGGTGGTTGTTGCGTCGGCGGGCTGACGTTTGATCGCCTCGCGGATGAAGGGCGACAGGTCGTCATCGGGCGGTGCGGCACCGCTTTGGGCGTGCAGGAGGCGGCGGTAGGGGAAGGGGTCAGGGGAAGGGGTCAGTCCTTAGATCTTAGTGTTGTGGGACCAGGGACACTGGGATCCAAGGGCTGATTCCCTCATTGACCCCCTTTGCCCAAATCTCACGTCCCCGCCAGATCATCGAGCCAGGTTTCGATCAGCGTGGTCTGGTTGGCGTTGCGGTCGATCTGTTCGGCGGCTTCCAGAGAGCGGTCCAGTCGGGCGGCGGTGGTTGTTGCGTCGGCGGGCTGACGTTTGATCGCCTCGCGGATGAAGGGCGACAGGTCGTCATCGGGCGGTGCGGCACCGCTTTGGGCGTGCAGGAGGCGGCGGTAGAAGTCCGCGGCCAGTCCGACGACCTGGCGGAGCCGGGCGCGGCGGGCAGAGGCCTCCTTGCCCGCCTCGTCGACAAACGCCGAGACCGCCCGGGAAAACCGCACGCTGTCGAGCACCGGCTCGACCAGGTGCTTATGGAGCTGGTTGCGGAACGCCCATAAGTCGCCGTCGGCCATGTCCCGGGCCCGTTGTAGACTCCCCTCGGCGTATTGGGCCAGGCGCCGGGCTTCTGCGGCATCCGGCACCAGCTCCTGCGAGACCAACAGTTCGGCGACCACGTCGGGCTGTAGCGGGCGGAAGCGGACCAGTTGGCAGCGGGAGCGGATGGTGGGGAGTTGTTTGGCGGGGCTGGTGCCGATCAGGATCAGCACCGAGCGCGGCGGCGGTTCCTCCAGGGTCTTCAGCAGGCAATTGGCCCCCTCGGGGTTGAGGTAATCGGCGTCGTCGATCAGGGCGATCTTCCGCCCGCCCATGTAGGGCTTCAGCGCGATCCGGTGGCAGAGCCCCTCGCGGCCCCGGTGTTCCCTGTCGCCGATGAGCAGCTCCACGGGGATGAACGACTTGCCCTCGGGCTTGGCGATCAGGTCGAGGTCGGGATGGGTTCCGGCGGCCACCTGGGCACAGGCCGGACACTGGCCGCAGGGGTCGAGTGCCTCTTCGGGCCGGGTGGGGCACAACAGTGCCTGGGCCAGCTTCAGGGCGAACGCGCGCTTGCCGATGCCCGGCGGCCCGACGAACAGGAAGCTGCTGGCCAGCCGTCGGCGCTTAAGCGCCCGGCGGAACTGCTCGGCGACGTCGTCGTGTCCGTGGATGCTGTGCCAGGACATGGTTGGGGAGGAGGGATTTGGGATTTGGGATTTGGGATTTGGGATTTGGGATTTGGGATTTGGGATT
>CAZUAM010000373.1:0-7315 GCA_964618095.1 uncultured Planctomycetaceae bacterium
TTCGTACATGAACCGCTTGTCGAACCAGCCGTGATCACCCAGGTAGAAGCCTTGATCGGAGGTGTAGACGACGATGGTGTTCCGGGCCAGGCCGGACTCGTCGAGGTAGTCCAACAGCCGCCCCACGTTGTCGTCGACCGAGGCGATGCACCGCAGGTAGTCCTTCAGATACCGCTGGTACTTCCAGCGGACCAGGTCCTTGCCTTGCAGATTGGCCTCTTTGAAGCTCTTGTTCTTGGGCCCGTAGGCCTTGTTCCAGGGTTCGGCCTCCTCGGGCGTAAGTCGCCGGTTGGGCACCAGCTTCAGGTCGTTGGGGTTCAGGTGGCGGGCGATGGTCATCTCCTGCTGGCGGGCGGCCGTGCCACGGCCGCTGTAGTCGTCGAACAGGTTGTCCGGCTCGGGGATCGTCACGTCTGCGTACAGGTTGAGGTGCTTCGGCCCGGGCTGCCAGTTGCGGTGCGGGGCCTTGTGATGGTACATCACGAAAAACGGCCTGTCCGCCTGACGCCGGTTCTTCAGGAAGTCCAGCACCACGTCGGTGATCACGTCGGTCGTGTAGCCGCTGTGCTTGACGACTCCCTGGGGCGTCTTCATGGGCGGATTGTAGTACGGCCCCTGGCCCTGGAGGACGTGCCAATAGTCGAAGCCCGTCGGCTCGCTCTTCAGATGCCACTTGCCGACCATGGCCGTCTGGTAGCCGGCCTTCTGCAACAGCTTGGCCACGGTCTGCTGGCTGCCGTCGAAGGTGCGGCGGTTGTCGATCACGCCGTTCAGGTGGCTGTACTTGCCCGTCAGCACCACCGCCCGGCAGGGGGCGCAGATCGAGTTGGTGCAGAAGCAGTTGCGAAACAGCATGCCCTCGTTGGCCAACCGGTCGAGGTTGGGCGTCCGGTTGATCTTGCTGCCGTAGCAGGACAGCGCGTGTGCGGCGTGGTCGTCGCTCATGATGTAAATGATGTTGGGCCGCGCAGCGGGCTGCTGCTCAGCCCGGCATACGCCCGCCAGACAGCCCAGTGCAACGGCCAGGGCCGGCAGCGCCGGTGACTTCATCTTTCTCATGGTGCGGTTCTCCATAAACGGGGTGGATAGACTGACAGGTTGTGCGGAGTTGCCGCAGACAACATGCCCGCTGGTGCCGGTGGCGGCTTGTCCGCGACCGACACCTGCCGGATTGAATGCCTCGGATGGCTAGTCTACCGATCCGGCGGGGCGGTGGCCAGTGGAGCAGCCGCAAGCTGGGGGCAACGAGGCCCCCTCCATAGAATGCATTCCGCCTCCATGTAGAGGGATGGGGATTGGCAGAATTCTTGTGCGAAGCACCTGGGGACCCCCTTCGCCAAGAGGTGGGTTTCCCTCGGCCGTTTCCAGCTTGCCAATGCGGAAAGAGTGAAATAGAATCACGATGAACGTGTCCCCCCGAGGGACCGGCGGCCGGAGTGGCGGAATGGCAGACGCGCTGGATTCAAAATCCAGTGTCCTTCGGGACGTGTGGGTTCAACTCCCACCTCCGGTACTTCTTCCACCGTAAGGGTTTACGACGCCGCGTCGTGAGCCCTTTTGCGTTGCCCCAGAACGCCTGCACTCGACGTGTACTCAAGTCTGCTCAGCCAGCTTGTTGGCTGGTTCTGCCGTCGTTCGGCGGTGCGTCGGCTGCCCGGCGAGTGGCTCAGTGATCCTCAGCTTACGAACGGCCATTCCGTCTTCCGGACCACTCGAGCATCTGGGTTTCGAGATCCTTCGGATAGGAGATCTTAACGTCTTTGATGTTTCCGTTCTCGTCCAGAACCGGTGCCAACTTTGGCATCACGAATCCGGTGTATGATGGGCGATCCAGCTTTTCGTAACGGGCAACGACTTCGTCGCGGAGCTTGGGATCGAACTTGATCCCGTACTTCTCGAGCAGCTCGGTGGCGGCCCGGAGGTCCCCCTCTGATTTGATTCTCTGCACCTCCGCCAGGAGCCTGCCGACACCTTTCTTCCATGCGGCGACGCCGACGACCATGTAGTAGGTATTGCCCTCCTGATGCTTGACCTCGATCGCGTCGGTGTTGTCCATCAGCCAATGCACGATCAATTGGCGGTTTCGCATGTGGTCCTCCTCCAGTCTGTCGCCGGTCTTGACCCGGCGAAGCTGGGCCAGCGCGCCCCGCGTGTTGGCCTCGTACGCCGCGCGCTCGATCTCCGCGCGGTCCTGTTGGTCCACGAGTCCCAACTCGACCAGCTTCCGGTCGCCGATGAACCAGAGGGCCACCAGATCGGCTCGTGCCTCCTCCAGGGCCGAGTAATACTCCTTGATCGCCACGGACGGATCGACCTTCAACTGATCCGAGACACGGCCCGAGCCGTGCCCGATGACCTCGTGCATGTTGACTTCCAGATCCAAGGCCAGCCCCTTCCACTTGGTGGCTCGCCGGAATTCCGCATCGTCGAAGCAGAACTCGCGGCGGGCCGCCGGAGAGCTGGATTTGTCGTAGGCCTCGATCACGTTGCTCAACGACACCGATTTGCTCCCGTATTGCTCGCGGATATCGCCCGGATTGGGCAGGTTGATACCAATCGGAGTCACGGGGCCGGAGTCACCCGTTTCCATCACCGCCTGGATGGCCTTGGCGGAGACGCCCTTCACCTTGGGCTTTCGATACTTGGGGTCAAACGGCATGTGGTCTTCGAACCACTGGGCGTGCTCCGCGATCTTGCGGATCAACTCCATCTTTTTCGGGTCGTTGAAATAGACGATCCCTTCCCAGGCTCCCTTCTGTCCACGCGCATCCAAATAGACCTCGATGAAGCCGTTGATCGTATCTACCGGCGAATCGTCGTCGGCGACCCAGGCGACGTTGTAGGCCCGGAAATCAACGGGATCGCCCGTACGGTGGTATTGAATCAGGGCCCCCAGGGCGCGGGCCATTTGGGGAGTGGCATAGGGGATTGCCGCCTCCAGATGGCCAATCACGGCCTCGAGCTGCTTGGCGTACATCCCCGCCGGAACCACGTCGTCGAAGCCGGCACGGTAGACGATCTCTCTCAGCGTTCCGTCCGGCCGCTTCACCAGCTTGGAGTTAAGGGGGAACCGCTCTTGGAACCCTTCGAGGTCTTTTAGCCTGACTCCCTCGTACAGGTTGTTGGCGCTGGCCTGAAGGATGTCTCGGCCCGGTCCTGGTGATTTGCTCGTCACGTGCGAATCGACCTTGGGGTCAAACAGGATCGGTCCCATGCGGCGGAGCAACTTGGCCGTGGCCTCTCCCCGTCGCTTGGGCAGCCTGGCACCATTTCTCTGTGCCTTGGTTACCGCAAGAGCGAATTTTTTGAAGGAGCATTTCAGCACGTTCTTCTGGCTGGTGATCGGGTTGTGAGGCCCGTTGTTGATCCAAAAAAGCTTGGCGTAGCGGCGGATTTCGGCCAGGGTCTTGGAGTTGATTCCCTCGTCGTGCGTCAATACCTCCTCGATCAGATCGCGGATCGCCAGGGAATGCTTGTACTTCTGATCGATGAAGATGTCGCGCCCGGCGATCGCGGCTTGGGAGAGGTGATAGACCAAAATCTTCTCCCGCAGCGGCAGTTGCTCGAGATCGTCCACGTAGAGCTGCACCACGGCGACGTCATCCACTCTCTCCAGCAGGTATTGTCGTTGTTCATCTGAGCCCGCGGTGGCCGCTGGGTCTCCGCGGAGATTGGCTGCGTTTGCCTCCATTGCCGCCGCGACAGCAAGAAAGAGAACGGAACCGACAAGTAGTGAAGTCAGGATCTTTTGCCGAGCCATAATCAACAATTCTCCTCTCTGGAATGGGACGCACTCGTTCTCCAGCGATTGTCCCTGCGGCACCACGTTCTTGAACACCGGCGTTGACCCGGCTGGTTTGCCCGTCGTCCAACGCGTGCGGCACCCAGTCACGCCTCGCCGGCCAATTGCACCCGCGTCGCCCGGCCACATGGCTGCGTAAGTCGTTGGGCTCAGCCAGGTTAGCACCGTGCAGCGGGAGAACTCGCCCTTCTGGGACTGCCATGGTAAGGATTGAACCGAAAGCGGAATCTGTTGGCAAGGGGGGTGGGGCTTCCCAGCCTTTGTCTGAGGACTTTCTCGGGGTGGCTGTGGTGGAGCCAAGCGACCTCACAGACCGCTGGTTTTCTGGGGGCTCGCGTTGCTCGACCCCGGCCACCCGCCGGGTTTGGCTCGTTTTTTTCAGACAAAGCCCGGTTGGGATCAGATCTTCTGTTGCGTGTCCAAGCGGGCAATCACCCGGGCGTATCCACGTAGGGGTCCTGTCCCATTTGCCGCTGCGCTTTCTTCCGCTGCTTCTCGAAGTACATCAGCTTGCGGCGGTCGCGGAAGTGTCGTCGTTCGACCCGCCGCTGGGCCTTGCGAAACAGCCGTCCGGAGCCCTGCACGGGGCCGTCCGCTTCTGTTCCGATCGCCTCGAACTGGCGAGCCTTCTTGGGGCCCAGGCCAAGTCGGAGCAGCTCGTCGTCCAGGGCGAGGTACTGGCGGTAAGTGCCCGGGTCGCCCTGGCGGCCGCAGCGTCCGCGCAACTGGCGGTCGATTCTCGCCGAGTCGTGCATTTCGGTGCAGATCACGTGCAGTCCGCCCAGCTCGGCCACGCCGTCCTCCAGCTTGATGTCGGTGCCGCGGCCGGCCATGTTGGTCGAGACGGTTACCTTGCCCCGCAGCCCGGCCCGGGCGACGATCTCCGCCTCTTCGGCGATCTGATGGGCATTGAGCACCCGGTGTTCGATGCCTTTGGCTTCCAAGAGTTTCGAGAGTTGAACGGACTTGTCGATCGAGCGGGTGCCGATCAGCACCGGCCGCCCGGACCGGTGCACGTCACATATCTCGTCGACCACGGCTGCCCACTTCGCCTCGGCACTGCCGAGCACGAGTTCGGTCAGTGCCTTGCGAATGACGGGCTTGTTGGTGGGGATAGGAACCACGCGGCACTTGTAGATTTTTCGCAGCTCGCGGGCGGACGATCTGGCGGTTCCGGTCATCCCGGCCAGTCGATCGTAGCGGAGGAAGAAGTCCTGCACGGTGATCCGCGCGGCCTGGCCGGTGTCCACGGTCACCTCGACCTGCTCTTTGGCCTCCACGGCCTGGTGGATGCCGTCGCGCCACTTGCGGCCCTCGCCCAGCCGGCCGGTGAACTCGTCGACGATCACCACCTCACCGTCGCGGACCACGTACTGGCGATCTCGATGATACTCGCGATCGACCAGGATCGCCCGCTCCAGGTGCCGGTAGATATCGACCATTCCCACCGCGGCCAGGGTCTGCGGCTTGGCCAAGTCGCGGGCCTTGCGGCGGCCGGCGGCGGTCAGCTCGACCTTCTTCTTCTCGTGATCGAACTCGTAGTCCTCGTCTTCCACGAACTGCTTGCGTGCCTGGGCGCTCCACCCGTAGCATTCGACCTCCAAACGCTGCGCTTCGGTAGCCGCGGCGCTGATGATCAGCGGAGTGCGGGCTTCGTCGATCAGGATGCTGTCGGCCTCGTCGATCAGGGCGAAGCGAGGCTCGCGCTGCACCGGCTTCTCGCCGGCCGCGCCCCCGGATTGGCCGAGCATGGTCCCCAGCAGATCCGCCCGACCCTCGCGGATCCGCCGCAGCAAGAGCCGGTCGCGGAGGAAGTCGAACCCGAATTCCTTGGCCGTGCCGTAGGTAACGTCACAGGCGTAGGCCCGGCGCCGCTGGGGCCGCGACATCTCGGTCTGGACGACCCCCACGCTCAGGCCCAACGCCTCGTAGACCGGGCCCATCCACTGGGCGTCGCGCTGGGCCAGGTAGTCGTTGACCGTGGCCAACTGGCACCCTTTGCCCTCCAGCGCCGCCAGGTAAAGCGGCAGCGTGGCGGTCAGCGTCTTGCCCTCGCCGGTGGCCATCTCCACGATCGACCGGTGAAACATCGCCATGCCGCCCAGCAGTTGCACGTCGAAGTGCCGCATTCCGATCGTCCGCCGGGCGGCCTCGCGGACCAGGGCATAGGCCTCGGGCAATAGGCGCCCCAGCGGCTCTCCCGACTTGGCCCGGTACCGCAGCGCAAGGCTCCGCTTGCGGAATTGCTGGTCATCGGCCCGCTGAAGCTCCGGCTCCAGGGCGGCAATCGCCCCCAGCAGCCCCCTCCACCGCGCGAGGGGCCGCCTCGACAATCGGCCCACAACGGGCAGAATCCTGCCACGGATTCCGTCCTCGGTCTCGTTCTGCGGTTGGTGGGCCTGGTCGTTAAGCGTCACCTGCCGGCGCCCTCCTGCCAGCCAGCCTAGCAGGATCGACCTGTCGTGACCACCCGCGGGGGCGAGGAGCGAGGGGTTAGGGACGAGGGTTTAGGGGCAACGGGTTGGGGACTGTCCTCCCTTGACGGGTCCTCATTGCCCGTCGCCCCCGCTGTCCCTCAACCCTCATCCCTCAACTCTCAACTCTCAACCCTCAACCCTCATCCCTCCCGCCGCCCCAATTGCGATTCAGTCGAAGCTAACGTCGATCACCTCGCCGTCGGCGATCCCCGACAATAGGATGAACACGTAGATGTCTACCTGGACGGGAATCGCCCGGACCGAGCCGTCGGCGTAGCAGAACTGGGCGATGCCGGGATGGGCGCTGCCGAAGTCGTACCACCTGCCTCCCAGCGGCGACCAGACGCCGCTGGCGTCCATTCCACCGATCGACGGCACGGCCCCGCAGCCCATCCACGAGAAGGAGTAGAGCCGCCCTTCCGCGTGACGCCCTCCCAGGGCCTCGCCGAACATCACCGTATGGCTCGTCCCGTCGGTTATCTGGCCGATGGCGGTCTGCGACCGGCTGTAGTAGATCCCTTGCCAGCCGGCCAGTCCAGGGCAATTGGTGCCGCCTACGCCGGCCACGCCCACGTAGTTGGTCCGCCCAAGCCGATCTCCACCCGAATCGTTCGCAATCGGCACGTTCATCAGCGACCACGAACCACGTCGATACTCTTGGACGTGCAGTGCACCGATGGTGCCTCGGTCGACTCGTAGGGAGAATCGGACGGACAAACCAGCCCTTCAATCCGGGTCTCGGCCAGTGACCACAAGGCGGGCTGGTCCCACCGAGGCGGCGCGTCGGGCTCCCGGTCAACGTTCTCCCTGATCTGCTCGCCCAGCCGGCCCTGCTCCATGTGCGGAAACAAAAAGGCCATCACGGCCACGCACGGCCCGTAATGCGGCCCTACAGGTGGTATGGGCTGATAAGGAGCCGGGCCCAGGTACCCCGGCGGAAACCGCTCGTGGGCCTCGTGGAACCCGTGCGCGGCCAGGCCGATCTGCCTAAGCTGATTAGCACACTGCACCTGCCGGGCCGACTCCCGCACAGCCT
>CAZUAM010000374.1:0-7285 GCA_964618095.1 uncultured Planctomycetaceae bacterium
GGACGGATCACCGTCGCCGACGCGAGCTACCTCCTCTTCTATCTCTTTGGCGGCTTGGGCTTCGAGCGTTTGTCAGTGAGTCGGCGAAATAGATCCTCGTACTGGCCAACGCAAGCGAATCGGGAAAGGTGTTTCTCGGCATACAACCTACCATTCATCCCCATCTGTTGGCCAGCTTGACGCTCTTTCTTAAGCGTCAGGATTGCCGAGGCCAAGCCTCGAGCATCACCGGCGGGCCTGACCAGACCACACTGTGCGTTGGAAACAACGCTGGGCGCGTCGCCCGGCGGAAGGCTGGCCAGAACCGGTCGTCCCGCGGCCATGATAGTGTTCGTCTTTGATGGAAAAGGTGTGGCAGTCTCCGCCCGCAAGGTTACCAGGCAGGCGTCGGAAGCGGCCAGCACCTTTGGGTACACTTCTTTCGGTTGCATGGGCAGGAACCGGACGTTTGACAGTCCGGACGCGAGTGTTTCCAGTTTTGTCCGCTCCACGCCATCACCGACCATGAGGAAAACAAGTCCCGTTTCGGCCGCCAACTCGCGAGCGGCCTGGACCACGACGTCCAGTCCTTGAGACCATCCCATGGTACCGGCAAAAAGCACCACAAAGTCGTCTCCCAGGGCATGGGCCCGACGGAACTCGTTCATGCGTTCGCCGGGACGTATCTCAGCCGTATCCACCCAGTTTGGTATCGTCAATACTTTCTGCGGACTCCCTGCTTTGGCTATCAGATACTTCCGGTTCCCGTCACAGATCGCGGTAATTGCGGTGGCGCTTCGGTAGGCAAGGCGCTCCATCCACTCGAAGAAACGCACTATCACGCGATTGCGCATCAGCCCCAGGTCTACGACGCTCTGCGGAAACAGGTCTTGCACGTTCAATACACATGGTATCCTGAACCGGCTTGCGATGAAACTTGCAGCAAGTCCCATGGCGAGAGGCGGGGTCAGAGTGAAGACGAGGTCTGGCGATTCGATAGGCAGGGCGCGGAGCGCGAGAACCCAAGGGGCAAGTTGCTGTACCAGTCCGCGCCGAATGGCCGACGTTGCGTAGGCATTTGGCATGTTGATCCGCAGAACTTGCATCCCCCCCATTTGTTCCTTGTACAGAAAGCGACCCCGATACTGTTCAGGCATCGAGGGTACGTGATACCGGGGAAAACCCGTGACCACCGTAACCTCGTGTCCCAGCTTGACCAGCGATTCACCTAACTCAAACGGGAGATGTGGGCCGGAGCCCACCTCTGGAGGAAAGTAGTAGATTAGGATTAGTATTTTCATGGCAAGATGCCTAACACTTGCGATGCATTGCGTTCACACTCTCGTATATGTGCGACGGCAGGAAGAGGGGCCTATAGTGTTGGACAATGCCTGTAGCCCACCACAATCTTCAGAACCGTGGTGGAGACCTGCGACTGGAGGTATTCCGGGGGTACACTCCATGCATGGGACAGGTCCAAAACCGCCTTGATCGTCCGCAAGATCATCTCCGGCCAGGCGCCGGCAAGTACGTTGCTGCCGCACTCGATGGTTTCGGGGCGCTCCGTGACGTCGCGGACGGTGACGTTGGGGACCTTGAACAAGCAGCATTCCTCCTGCACGGTGCCGCTGTCGCTGAGCACGCAGAAGGCGCTGCGCTCCAGGGCGATGAAATCGAACAACCCCAGTGGCTGGAGGAAGCGCACGTTGGGGTTGTCGGCCCGCAGCCCAAAAGAAGCCATCTTGCTCTTGGTGCGTGGGTGCAGGCTACAGATGATCGGATAGCCGTATTCCTTCTGGATCTGGTCGAGGCTTGTGGTCAGCCCCCGCAGGCGCTCCTCGACGTCCACGTTTTCGGCCCGGTGCATGGTGACCAGGAAATACTGCCCCCGGTTCACGTCCAGCTCGGAAAACACGCCCGAGGCGTCGATCTGCGGCCGGTAGTGGTCGATCACCTCTCGGATCGGATTGCCGGTGACGAAGATGCGGTTCGAGGCGATGCCTTCGCGGATCAGGTTTGCGCGGCTTCGCTCGGTGTAGGGCATCAGCACGTCGCTACAGTGGTCGATCACCCGGCGGTTGACCTCTTCCGGCACGCGGTCGTCGTAACAGCGGTTGCCGGCCTCCATGTGGTAGACGGGAATCGCCAGCCGTTTGGCAATCAAGGCGGCCAGCCCGCTGTTGGTGTCGCCCAAGATCAACAGTCGATCGGGGCGCTCCTGGCCCAGGACGGTTTCGACCCGGGCGAGGATCTGGCCGACCTGGTCGCCGAAGGTGGCTCCCTGGGCACCGAGGAAATGGTCGGGCTTGCGAACCTCCAGCTCGCGGAAGAAGACGTCGCTGAGGTTGGGGTCGTAGTTCTGGCCGGTGTGGATCAGGACGTGATCACAGAGGCCGTCGAGCTTCTCGATCACGCGGCTGAGACGGATGATCTCGGGGCGGGTGCCGAGCACGGTGGCAATCTTCATCGCAGCAGCTCCACCTCGCTTGGTTCGGTATCTTCTACGCGCAGGCGTTTGGCCTCCAGCAGGGCGCATAGCTCGTCGTATTCCATCAACTCGGAGGCCGAGCTGTACTCACCCGGGAGGTCCGCCGGGCGATCATCCATGCTCCTGAGCTCCGGCAGGATGGGTTGGATGGCGTAGTGCTTGCGCCGGTCCACGGTGCGGTGCCGTTCCTCTTCGGAGATCATGATTTCGTGGACCTTCTCGCCGGGTCGGATTCCGGTGATCTTGATTTCAATCGGGCGGTCGCCGATCAGGGCCCGGGCCAGATCGGTCATTCGAGCGGAGCGGACGCGCGGGATGTAGGTTTCGCCGCGTTTTGCGCCGCGGACCGCGGCGAAGATCGTATCCACGGCTTCTTCCAGGCTGAGCAGGAAGCGGGTCATGTCGCTGGTGGTGACCGTGAGCGGGCCGCCACAGCGAATCTGCTCGTGGAACAGGGGGATTACGGAGCCGCGGGAGGCCAAGACGTTGCCATAGCGAACACAGATGAAGCGGGTCCTGGGACAGGTGAGGTTGGCGGTGATGAAGACCCGTTCCTGGATGGCCTTGGTCATCCCCATGACGTTGACCGGCTTGGCGGCTTTGTCGGTGGAGACGCCGACCACGGTATCCACGGACAGGTTGTGTTCCCGGATTGCCCGGCTGATGTTCTCCGCGCCGCCGATGTTGGTCTTTACCGCCTCGACGGGGAAGTATTCGCAGGTGGGTACCTGCTTCCGCGCGGCGGCGTTGAAGACCACGTCGGCGTTGCGAATCGCGGAGGCCACGGCGTGGAAGTCGCGCACGTCGCCAATGATGAACTCCAACAGTTCCTGGAAGTTGTGGTAGACGATTTCGTCGGTGGAGACGCGCCGGTTCTTGTACTGGAGGCGCATCTCGTGCTGCTTTGCCTCGTCGCGAGAGAACACGACGATGGAATTGGGTTGCCCCAGCTCTCCGCTGAGCAGGCGGCGGACCAACACTTTACCCAGGGAGCCGGTGCCGCCGGTAACGACTACTTGTTTTCCCTTAAGATTCATTGTTTCTCCAGTCGTCGTAAGGGGTCGGATCACGACGCATCTCTTGTATCATCTCCACCCAAGTCGGGGGTTGGAAATTGGTGGCGCTGCGGAATCGGGATGAATCGAGACTGCGATCACAAACGAATTGGGAGTTGGCCTCGATCCGGACGCCCAGGCCGTAGATCTCGTTGACCAGGCTCAACAGGTCGAACTTGGTGATCGGATCGGAGGAAACCTGGTACAGGCCGCTAAGCTGGGGATGGTTCTCCAGCAGGTCGGCGATGATTCGAGCCAAGGCTTGGGTGGTAAACCCGGTAAAGATTGCCCGGCGGAAGCCCTGCACTTTGCCTGCCCGTTGGACAAGAAACCACTCGATCAGCCCGTTAGCCGTGTCCAACTCCCTGCCGATGATGGAAGTGCGCACGGTGAGGCAGCCGGGCGCGTCGACCTCGCCCATGAATTTGGTGCGTCCGTAGAGGTCTTCGGCATCCGAGACGTCGGCCTCGGTGTACATCCCTTTGCGCCCGGAAAACACGCAATCGGTGCTCATGTGCACCAGCCGCGAGCCGCTTGCCCGGCAGAGATTGGCCAACTGGTGCGGAAACAGCGAGTTGATCGTGAGGCTGACGATGGGGTCCTTGGCGGCCCGCAAATGCTTGATGATGCCGATGCAGTTGATGACCGCGTCGGGTTTCACCTCGGCCATCGCCCGCACTACCGTGTCCGGTTGAAAGGCGTCCACGCCATCGAGCAGGTGATCCTCATCGAGAATCTGGTATCCCCCGGGTGCGCGGTAGCCGGGCAGCAAGGTGGCCCAAGTGTCAAAGCGCCGGCGGAAGACCTGGCAGACCTTGTGTCCCAGCATGCCGGCGCCCCCCAAGACAAGTACTCGCATGATTGCTATACCATCTCCGTTTTTGCCCAAGCCATGTATTCGGCCAACCCTTCCGGAAGGCCCACGGAAGGTTCGTAACCGATGGCGTCCCTGGCCGCGGAGACGTCGGCCAGGCTGTGGCGAACGTCTCCCTTGCGCGGCGGACCGTGCCGAACCACCGGCTGGACGGCGCCGGCCTCGGTCATCAGCTCCACCAGGCGGTTGATGGTGATGCGGGTTGCACTGGCGACGTTGAAGGCCGCCGAGACACCCCGGGACATACCCCCCTGGTAGTTCGCCCGGGCCACGTCCCGCACGTTGACGAAATCGCGAGTCTGCTCGCCGTCGCCGAAGATCGTGAGTGGTTGGCCGTGCAACATCTGGTGGGCGAAGATCGGGATCACGTTGCCGTAGGCGTCGTATCTCTGGTTGACGCCGTAGACGTTGAAGTATCGCAAGCAGACGGCTTCCAGCTCATATAGTTTAGCATATGCCAGGCAGAGCTTCTCGGCGGCGAGCTTGCTGGCGCCGTAAGGTGAATCGGGCTCGACGGGATGGTCCTCGCGGATGGGGAGTGTCTTCAATTCGCCGAAGATGCCCGCGGATGACGAGAACACGACCTTGCGGACTCGCGCGTTGCGGGCCGCTTCCAGCACCCGCAGCGTGCCCAGCACGTTGATTTCCGAGTCCTGGATGGGGTTCTCGATGGAGCGGGTGTTTCCCACCGAGGCAGCCAGGTGAAAGATGACCTCCGCGCCGGCAGCGGAGCGGGCGACCGCCGCGGCGTCGCGCACGTCTGCTTCAATGAATTCTGCTTTGGGCAGCCGGTCGAGATTCTGGCGGTAGCCCGAAGACAGATTGTCCAGCACCACGACTTGGTGGCCTTCTTCGAGCAAGAGTTGGACGATGTTCGAGCCGATAAAGCCGGCACCGCCCGTAACAAGGGTCTTCAATGTTGGTACCTTTCTCTTAGGTGTCCGTGGTCGTGTGGCCCGGCAACCGCCCGCCGCGCCAACCATCGCAAATCCTGGACGACGTCAAGGCCGTGCCACTTGCGTCGGTTGGGGCGGCCTGGCGACAACTTCAGAAAGGAAACACTCGGTCTCGAGAATATCTGCAATTTGCACCGAGCTTGTTCCGTCTCCGAACGGATTCTGCGCGCGGCTCATTCGGTCGTATTCGGCGGAATCCTCGATCAAGGTCTGCACGGATGACAGGATCAGCTCCGGATCGGTCCCCACGAGTTTGGCCACTCCGGCTTCGACCGCCTCCGGACGTTCCGTGACCTCGCGCATCACGAGAACGGGTTTGCCCAAAGAGGGCGCCTCTTCTTGTACGCCACCCGAATCGGTCAACACGATTGAACTCTTGTCAAGCATCCAGACGAACCTCAGGTAATCTTGCGGTTCTACAAGATGAACGTTGCCGAGTCCTGCCAGGATACTTTTTACGGGCTTTTGCACGTTGGGGTTGAGGTGTACTGGATAGACGATTTCCAAATGCGGATTGGCTTGAGCGATCTGCCGGACGGCGCTGCAAATATTCTGGAAACCTTCACCGAAGTTCTCTCTGCGATGGCCCGTAATCAGCAGAATCTTCTTATCCGTATCGATCATCGCCAACTGCGAGCGGATTTCTGGATCTCGCTGGCGGGCCTTCTTGAGCACTTCGATCAGTGCGTCGATTACCGTATTTCCAACGGTAAACACTCTCTCTTCCGGGAAGTCCTCCGAGAGCAGTGCTTGTTTTGCCCGCTCGGTCGGAGCAAAATGCCAGTCCGCCAGGCAGGAGGTCATCTGCCGGTTTATCTCTTCCGGAAAAGGCGCGTATTTGTTTCCGGTCCGCAGGCCTGCCTCGATATGCGCCACCTGAATCCTTTGGTAGAACGCCGCCAGGGCCACCGCAAAAGTCGTTGTGGTGTCTCCCTGCACGACGACCAGGTCCGGCTTCTCCTCAAGCAGCACCTTGGCGATCGACAGCACAACCGCCCCGGTGAGTTTCTCCAGTGTCTGGTCGGGATTCATCAGGTTCAAGTCGTGATCCGGCGTGATCCCGAACAACTCGAGCACCTGGTCCAGCATCTGGCGGTGTTGCGCGGTGGCACATACTCGGGTGTGGAAGCTCGAGCGACTGGAGAATTCCTTCACCAGCGGCGCCAGCTTGATCGCCTCAGGCCTGGTCCCGAAACATACGAGAACTTTTTTCATTGTAGCAGTTTCACCTGGCTGATTCGGGTATCCTCAACGCGCAGGCGTTTGGCCTCCAGCAGTATGCACAGCTTCTCGCAGTCGATCAACTCTGCAGCCGAGCGGTACTTGCCCGAGAGGTACTTGCCCGAGAGGTTTGCCGGGCAGTGGTCGGTGCTTCATAGTTCTGGCGGGATACCTGAAGGCTGTGCGACAGGGATCGGTTCGGCCCGACTCATGACAACTCCAGCAAGGAAACTCGGTCGTCCATATGCCGGATTGCCTGCCCGCTGTACATGCCGCGCGGCTGGGCATGGTAAGCGTAGGGCAATACGATGGTGCCGAACTGAAAGTACTTGGAATGATACGGGTCTTTCCTGTGAACAAGGACTTGCTTCCAGTCGGCGCCGTTCCAACTCGCATAGAGGGAGCACTGGCGCGAGTTGCCGGGCGGCTTGGGCATTGCGCTGGTTGAGATGACCTTCACTCGACCGAAAGTGGTTGCGTACAGGGAAGAGCCTTCCACATCGAGCAGACGCTGTACTTTGCCGCTCTGCTTGTCGAGTTTTACGATGGAGTTCTGTTGGTCGTCCGAGTCCGTTCCGTAGATGAGACAATCCGGCTCGACGAGAGCCGCCGCGGCGCGATATTCCTGGCTACCACGATTCAGCCATTCGAGCGTTTGGATAGCCTTGGAGAGTGAAGCGATCCCGGGCTGGCGGCCGAAGTCACCGACTAA
>CAZUAM010000375.1:0-7247 GCA_964618095.1 uncultured Planctomycetaceae bacterium
GCCGCTGGCACCCCGATCATTGGCACCCCGATCATTGGCAAGGCAGGGCTCAATAATTCTCGGACTGTAAACGCCACCAGGTGGCTCGTCACCGCTCCACCGGCACAAGGCCGGTGGTGGCGGGCACGACACGTACGTTTGAATGTATTACAAACCGGCGCGGGATACAAGAGTCGCCGCCGGATCAACCGGTGAAGTAGAGATACGCGGCGATGATCGCCAGCAGCACGACTGCCGAGGCGGTGACCTCCCTCCAGTCCCAACTGGCCCTCGACTCCGCCCTGTGCTCCTCGGTCACTGTGCCGTAGGTCAGCCCCTTGATCCTTTCCATCGAGGGGGCCTTCGTCAGATAGCTGACGACGATCATCACGATGACCGACACGACGAACACAAACAGGCTGTAATACTGGAAGTAGACGTTGTTGAGGATCCAGAAGAACGAGCCCTCCTCGTACCCGGCGAATTCTCCGAATAGCTTCTGGAAGAACGGCGTGTCTTTCAGGGCAACGGGGGTGTCCACCCCCAGGCGGAACGCGCCGAGGATGAACCCCACGATCAGTGCCGCCAGGCAGCCCTTGGCGTTGAGCCGCTTGAAGAACACGCCGAAGAAGAAGACCACGAAGATCGGCGGGGCCAGGTAACCCTGTACCGTCTGCAGATAGTCGTAGAGCCCGCGGGCCCCCTGGATCACCGGCACCCAGGCCAGGCCGATCAGCACCATGCAGGTCGTGGCGATTCGGCCGATCCAGACCAACTGGTGCTGGGTGGCCTTGGGCCGCAGCTTCTGGTAGAGGTCCATGGTGAACAGCGTCGAGGAGGCGTTGAACACCCCGGCCAGGGAACTCATCAACGCCGAGAGCAGCCCGGCCACCACGATCCCGCGAACCCCCGGCGGCAGGACGTACTTGACCATCAGGGGGAAGGCGGCCTGGCATTCGTCCGGGACGGCCTTTCCGCTGGCATCGACCAGATGGCCGAGGCCCGCGTACCCCTTGCTGGCCAGCGCGAAGCAGATCATGCCGGGGATGATGAAGATGAAGACCGGCAACAGCTTCAGGAACGCCGCGCAGACGGCACCGCGGCGGGCTTCCCGTTCGCCGGGGGCCCCCAACGCGCGTTGCACGATGTACTGGTCGGTACACCAGTACCACAGGCCGATGATCGGGGCGCAGAAGAGCATGCCCAACCAGGGGTAGCTGCTGCCTGCGCCTTTGAAGTAATACGCCTGCCGGATGACCTTTCCGTCGGAATCCTTCTCCAAGACCGGATCCCAGGTCCTCTCCACGCCCTCGGGCACCAGTGGTTTCCAGAGGTTGAAGCCCTCGTTGTAGTCCGCGGCCACGTCGGAGCCTTCGTAGGGGGCCTTCCGCAGCTCTCCCCAACCACCCAGCTCGGCCAGCCCGAAGACGGTCACCAGGATCGACCCGAAGACCAGGATGCCGGTCTGGAGGGCCTCGGTGTAGGCAACCGCCCTGAGTCCGCCCAGCACGGTGTAGATGCCGGTGAAGATGATCACCAGGAACGAACCGATCCAGAAGCTGTCGATCACCTCGCCCCCCAACGTGAACTCCAGCTCGGGCAGGAGCGTGCGGAAGACGATCCCGCCGGCGAAGATCCCCACCGCGATCTTCGTAATCACGTAGGCCACCAGCGAAATGACCGAGAGGACCCAGCGGGCGGTGGCGCTGAATCGCTTCTCGAGGAACTCCGGCATGGTGTAGACCATCGAGCGCATGTAGAAGGGCACCATCACCCAGGCCAAGATCAGGAGGCACCAGGCGTGCAGCTCGTAATGGGCCATGGCCACGCCGTCGGTGCAGCCTGAGCCGGCCAGGCCCACCAGGTGCTCGGAGCCGATGTTGGAGGAGAAGATCGACGCCCCCACGATGAACCAGCCGAGGTGCCGGCCGGCCAGGAAATAGTCGTCGGCCGTGTCCTTGCCCTTGCGGATCACCCACAAGGCCACCCCTATCAGCACCCCAAAGTACAAAGCAACTACGATCCAGTCCAAGGGTTCCATGGGCTCGTCCTTCTTGTGTCTTGCGTTGAAATTCCGGCGCGACCGACGGTCGCGGCTTTGTGTTGGGTTGGGGTTTCGGCGCGACCGCCGGTCGTGGCTTTGTGTTGGGTTGTATTGTCAACGCTCAAGTGGCGGCGGCCGTTAGAACGGAGGACGGGGCGTGTACAGCCCGGGGGTCTCTTGGGTGGCATGGTACATGTCCATCCCCAGGTAGTTGCCCAGCGCCTCCCAGAGCACGTTGCCCACGTGTGACTGGGTGATCGCCACGTGGTGGGGAAAGTGCCGCAGCAGCACGTCGCGGTAGAGGCGCTGGAGGTTCGGGATCCGGCACCAGCCGTAGGCCCCGAACGTTTCGGCCGGATTGTCCTCAATCTTACCTTGGGCGATCATCGTCTTCCAGGCGCCGTCCGGATCCTGGGTGACCCGGCAGAGGGTCAGCGGCGAAGGCCGGGCGACAAACTCCACGGTGCCCTCCGAGTCTTCGTACTTTGCCGCGCCGCTGGAAGCCATGATCTCGTGTACGCCCAGCTTGGGCTGCGTCTTGGCGAAGGACTTGGGGAACACGCCGCAGTGCCAGATGTTGGCCAGCTCGTCGTCTTCGTTGTGGAGGTTGTTCCAGTCGGCCAGGGCGGCGGGCGTGCCGCTGGCCAACTGGCAGGCGTGCATCGAGAGGGTGCCCAGGACGTCGGCTTCGCAGGCACACGGCACACCCTCGTCGCCCAGCCGGCTCATGGTCGCGCAACTGCACACCCCGTAGTTGGCCTGGATCGACGTCCAGCACTGGATACCGAAGGCGTCGATCCCGTTCTCTTCCTGGAAGCGGCGGAGGAACAGCTCCAGCTTGGCGCTGCGGAGCACACTCTGCGGGTCGACGCCGGAGGTGTCGGCATACGTGCCGATGGAGGCGACGATCTTTTGCACCTCGGGGTCGGAGTCTTCCATCGCACTTGCGCCGGCGATCGCCTCGGACAAATCGAGCACCACGGCGGTGGTCCCCAGCCGCTGGAGTTGCTTTTCGTTGTAGCGGCAGGTCCAGAAGGCGTCGGGCCGGGCGCCGATCTGCCCATATCGGGCGTTCTTCACGCCCGTGACCACCCGGCAAATCCGCACGAACCAGTCCAGGTCGGCGGCAAAGGACGGATCGGCGGGGAAGCAGATCGGCCGCCGGGCCACGGTGTACTTCACGCCGATCTGGCGCAGGACCTCGCCGATCGAGAGCAGGCCGCAGAAGGCGTCGCGGCGCTGGGTCTTCTTGGTGAGCGGTTCTTCTTCCTGACAGCCGAAGATCATGATCGGCACGTCCAGGGCGGCCTTGCGGACGGTGACGGCCACCGGCTGCTCTTCGCCGAAGTTGACCGCCCCGACCACGATCCCCTGCACGTTGTGCTGGCGGAACAGATCGGCACAGAGTTCGGCCTCTGCGCGGGTGGCGACGCAGCCGACCTCGGTCTGCTGCTGGCTGGGAACCACCACGTCGATCCCCAGCTTCTCCAAGGCGTCGACGGCCTGCTTGCGCATCTTGGCGGCCAGCTCGGAACTGAAGAAGCCGCGGTTGGCGGGGATGAATCCCAGGGTGGTCTTTTCTGGTTGGAAACTCATCTTTCGGCTCCTGTTGAGTGTGGTGACGGGGCAGCACCTCTACGCCGCGTGGCCGCGGCGGCTAAACGCGTGGCCGCGGCGGCTAAACGCGTGGCCGCGGCGGCTGAACACGTGTATGTCCTGCGGGCACATGGGAACGATTCATTTCTGTCCGTAGCGGTGGTGGTAGCGGTCGTACCATTTTTCGGCTTCCTCGGGCGGGATCTGGCTGGGCCGGCCGAGCTGCATGGCCAGGTAGACGGTCTTGGCCACGTCCTCGGTCATCACGGCGGCCTTCAGGGCCGCCCGGGGTGTATCGCCCCAGGCGAAGGTGCCGTGGTTGGCCAGCAGGATCGCTGGGGCCCGGTTGCGGTGTTTGAGGATCGCCTGGCCGATGTGGTCGCCCTCATTGTCCACGTAGGGTGCACAGGGGATCTCGGCGCCGAACTCGTCGGCGATGGCGGTCAGGCACAGCGGGATCGGTTTGCCGACCGCGGCGAAGGCGGTGGCGTAGTTGCTGTGCGTATGGATAATGCCGGCCACTTCCGGCAGGTTCCGGTAGAGGAAGAGGTGATGCGGCAGATCCACGCTGGGGCGCAGCCGGGAATCGACGACTCGACCCAACTCCAGATCGAGCTCGACGAGGTCCTCCGGCGTGAGCTTGTCGTAGTCCACGCCGGAGGGTTTGATCACCAGCCGCCCGCTCCGGCGGTCCAGCCCGCTGGCGTTGCCCGAGTGCATCGTCACCAGCCCGGTAGCCGGCAACATCCGGTTGACGTAGCAGACTTCTTGGCGAACTTCATCCAGACTCATCGCTTTTCCAACTCCTCCCACAAAGCCGCGACCGTTGGTCGCGCCGGAATAGGTGGCGGTCAACCGCCCGCCGATGCGCGACCGACGGTCACGGCTTTGTGGTGCGGACTATTCCAAGTGTGTGGTTTACCCTTTGCGCACCCGGTCGCGGACGGCAATCAGGTCTTTCATTACGCGGTCGAGTCGGCCCTTGAACCGGGTGGTGCCGAAGGCGTCGTGCAGCGTGCGGTAGAGCTGGTAGAGTTCGGCGTAGACGGCGGCAGCGGCCTTGTCGGGGCGGTAGAGCTTGGCCTTCACTCCGGTCATCTTTCGCTGTGCCTGCTCGGTCTTTCGGTAGGCGCCGCCCACCACCGCCCCGAAGATGGCCGCCCCCAGGGCACAGGTCTGGGCCGAGCGGCTGATCTTCATCGGGCGGTTGCAGACGTCGGCGTAGATCTGCATCACGAAGGGGTTCTTCTCGGCGATCCCGCCGCAGTTGACCACCTCCTTGACGGCCACCCCGTATTCTTCAAACCGCTTAATGATCGTCAGCGCCCCGAAGGCCGTGGCCTCGACCAGGGCGCGGTAGATCTCCGGCGCGGTGGTGTGCAGGGTTTGGCCGACCAGCAGGCCCGACAGGAGCGGGTCGACCAGGATCGTGCGATTGCCGTTGTTCCAATCCAGCCCCATCAGACCGGTCTCGCCGGGTTTGAGTCTCGTGGCTTGCCGGGTGAGGTTGGCGTGCGGATCGCCTTTGGCCGTGTACTGGGCCGGCGCCAGATACGAGGCGAACCAGTTGAAAATGTCCCCCACGGCCGATTGCCCCGCCTCCAGGCCGTGCATTCCGGGGATGATCGAGCCGGGGACGATGCCGCACAGCCCGGGGATATCGGGCAGCTTCTCCTTCAAGGGGACGACCATCATGTCGCAGGTGCTGGTGCCGATGATCTTCACCAGGGTACCCGGCTTGATGCCCGCGCCGACCGCTCCCGTGTGGGCGTCGAATGCGCCGACGGCGACGGGCACGCCCGGCGGAAGCCCGACCTGCTTGGCCACGTCCGGCGTCAAGTAGCCGGCCTTCTGATCGGAGGGCACGGCCTGGGGGGCATAGCGGTCGCGAACCGCCGGCAATCCCGGGTCCAGGCTCCTGAGAAACTCCTTTTTTGGCAGCCCGCCCCACTGGTCATGATACATGGCCTTGTGCCCCGCCGCACAGATGCCCCGCGGCAGTGTGTGGGGATCGAGGTTGCCGGTGAGGAAGGCGGGGATGAAGTCGGCCAGCTCTACCCAGGCGTAGGCGGCGCGAAAGACCTCGGGGCTGGTTCGCTTGCAGTGCAGGATCTTGGACCAGAACCACTCGGAGCTGTAGGTGCCGCCGCACTTGGCCAGGTAGCCCACGCGGCTGCGGCGGGCCTTCTCGGTGATCTCGGCGGCCTCGGCGTGGCCGGTGTGATCCTTCCACAGCCGGGCGTGCGCCGCCAGGTTGTTCTTGAACTCCGGCTTGATGGCCAGCGGCGTGCCTTGGCGGTCGACGGGAATCGGCGTGGAGCCGGTGGTGTCGATGCCGATACCGATCACGCTTTCGGGTCGGAAACCGGGATTCTTTTTCGCCGCCTTGAGGGCCCGGCGGACGGAGACGTAGAAGCCCTGGATGTAGTCGGCCGGGTTTTGCCGGGCCAGGTTGGGGTCCTTCGGATCGAGCAGGATTCCGGCCTGGCCGCTGGGGTAGTCTGAGACGTGGGTGCCGAGCTGGCGGCCGTCGGCCACGTCGACCACCAATGCCCGCACGCTGTTGGTTCCAAAATCCACCCCGATGGCAAACCGCTTTCCGGGAGATTTGGCCATGTTTGTTTGTCTCCTACCGCGTGATGAATTGTCGCAGCCCCCTATTTACCCGGATCGGGCGTGATGTTCAACTACCCCCTCCCGAAGGGTGAGAGTATGGACCTGCTACGCAATTCTGATAGGCTATTGCGTGACAGGAGACAGTCTTGGGTGTTTTCGGGGCCTGCCGCTTCTGAAGAGGCTAAAATCCTGCCCGCTGAGCCGAGCTGACCCGGCGGAAGCAGAAGGTGACGATGAAGTTTTGGGCCCACCCGCGTAACACGGCCGGCGGCGGCCGGAACGTATTGAAGACTCACGAGACTTAAGGAGCGCAAGATGAACCGCCGCGTAACCATCCCGATGATGATTGTTAGTCTGGTGATACTGCTGTGCATCGGCCGCAGCGGTCTGGCCGGTCCCCCGCCTGCCGACGAGCAGGCCGCGAATCTGCTGCCCAACCCGTCGTTTGAAAGGGAGGCCGACGGGAAGCCGTCCGGCTGGAAGACGCAGACTTGGGGCGGCGAGGGCACCTTCGGCTATGCCACCACCGGACGGACCGGAAAACGCAGCCTGTCGATCAGCTCCGAAAAGGGGGCGGACGTCGGCTGGTTCGCCGAGGTGGCCGTCGAACCCAATGCCACCTACCGCCTCTCGGCCTGGATCAAGGCCGAGAACGTCCGTGCTCCCAGCGCGCGGGGCGCCCTGCTGAATCTACACAACCTCCAGGGAGTCGCAACCAAAGCCGTCACGGGCACGAAGGATTGGACCAAGGTCCAGGTGGTGTTCGATGCCGGCGGCCTGGACCAGTTGCAGGTCAACTGCCTGTTCGGCGGCTGGGGGCTGGCCACCGGCAAGGCATGGTACGACGACATCCGCCTGGAAAAACTCTCCATGAAAGACTGGCAGCCGAAGATCACCATCGACGCCGGCCGAACGGGCGAGCCGATCTCGAAGTACATCTACGGCCAATTCATCGAGCACCTGGGCCGCTGCATCTACGGCGGAATCTGGGCCGAGATGCTCGAAGACCGCA
>CAZUAM010000376.1:0-7244 GCA_964618095.1 uncultured Planctomycetaceae bacterium
TCCCAATGGGTATTTCTAATTGTCGCTGAAGGGGAAGGGTAATTGTCGCCGAACAGAGGATAGACCATGGCACGGAAAAGCGATATCTCCTGCCTATCTGGAACAGAACGAAACGCAATGCTAGGCCGCCAACCTGCCCGAGCCAACTGCGCGGATGGCGCAAACAACGAACCTCCGGGCTGATCTTGGTCCGGACACAGCACAACTACTCGGGTGCACTCAACCTCCTCCAGTACTTTCGATACTTGGCTAGCATCGATCTCCCTTTCCTGGTCTCCCTGGCTGAGGACGATATACGGACCAGCGGAACGTGTCAGCCGGTTTGAGACATCTGCCTTTCGCAATTAGTGTAGCGTGATCGGTAACTTGGCTTTCGCACGTAGGTTGCTAAAGGCGCGTGGATACTTGCACGGTCGGTGGGCGTGCGAGGGTTCTCTGGGTATTTCCGCAAGCCTTCAAGTGAACGAGGTACTTGTTGTCGCTGAACTCGTATCACCCCAACGCCCTGAGGAGTCCGACCAAGGCGGTTCGTTCATCCGGGTCCATCTCTACCAGTAGCCGGACAACCTCCCACAAGGGTTTTCCGATTCCCCTCTCTTCGCCACTCGTCGGGCTCCCTGGCTGCCGCTCAGTGCCGTTGCCGTCATTGCCTCCACCGATTACTTCACGTAGAGCAGACTCCAGAGGCGTCTGGGCAGAGTGCCCAGAGTCGTCCTGAATCACTCCACTTGGCAGCAGTTCGGGCAAGATCGGGGGCAAGCAGTTTTCTTCGATGCCGCAATTCCTGGCGTGCCAAACACTTGCGAATCTGCCCCTGATCGTTCGGGGTGCAGAGGTCGCCGGTTCGACCAAGTTCTGGCGGCCACGAGAATCACCTCCCGTCACAAGTGATTGCGGTCCAGGAACTTGTGTAGTTCCTCGGACGCGCATCTGGACAACCCACACGCGAGCGGGGTGTGTCTGGGCTCACTGGCTGCGCGAAAGAGGGGCGGAACGAACGAGCCTTCCCGCCGATGTCGATCGGCAACCTTCAGCAACAGTCAGTGCAAGAGGTATCGATGGAACGGATCGAGGCGATTGTGTGGGCGGGTCGAACGCCGCAAAGTCGTCAGCAAGAGTCCGCCAGAAGCAACCAGAGAGGGACAGCCTGCTTCTGAGGTCGCATTGGCGAGAATCCCACGGGTAACTAACGTTGTCAGCCCGGTGGGCCGAAGCAGGCTCAACCGCTGGCCGGTATGGACGAGGCATCGAGGCTCGGATGTGGGCCCCGCGGGTAGCGCCTTACCAGCGTTGTGACAGACCGATGTACCGGTTGGCCGTCGCTCCACTGGCCTTGTAGCGTGCAGAGAAGTGCAGAGAAAACGAGCCAATTCAGCCGATTTGAACCGAATTCAGCCGGAAGGTAGAATAGACGTAAGTTGCACGAAGCCCTGTGTTTATCGAGTATCCCCGGCAGGATTCGAACCTGCAGCCTTCGGCTCCGGAGGCCGACGTTCTATCCAATTGAACTACGGGGACTTCTGAACTACGGGGACGTCGGGCATCCACGGAGGGCCCGGAACACGCATTTTAGAGCCCTGCCGGGCCGGGCGTCAACGCCCGTCGAGACCGGCCGGGACGCCAGGCGCCCCGCACCGCTCCGGGATCCGCAGCGGATGAGGTCGGCCTTGACTCGATGGCCGCGAATGCCTAACGTGTCGCTCGTTCTTGGCCAGGGCCTTCTGCCCACCGGTCTGGCAGGGGCGATACCGAAACTCAGGGTGTCGAGACATGACCTCAGCCAAAAATCAAGCCGGTTCGAATGCCGAGGATCAGGGCGTCCCGCTGCTGGACCTGGGACGACCACACGCCGAACTGAAAGAGCAGATCGCGGCCGCGTTGGGGCGGGTCTGGGAGAGCGGGTGGTTCGTGCTCGGTCCGGAAGTGGAGCGGCTCGAGCAGAACCTGGCCGCCTACTGCGGAGTGAAACACGCCATCGGGTGTGCCTCGGGGAGCGACGCGCTGCTGCTGTCGCTGATGGCCTATGAGGTGGGTCCGGGCGATGAGGTCATCTTGCCCAGCTTCACTTTCTTCGCCACCGCCAGCGCCGTCACCCGACTGGGGGCCCGGCCCGTCTTCGCCGACATCGAGCCCGAAACCTTCAACCTCGACCCGGCGGCCGTCGAGCGGCTGGTCGGCTCGGCGACCAAGGCGATTGTGCCGGTCCACCTGTTCGGACAGTGCGCCCAGATGGACACGATTTGCCGGATTGCCCGGGCCGCCGGGGTCCCGGTCATCGAAGACGCCGCCCAGGCGATTGGGGCCGAGCTGGCCGGGCGTCGGGCCGGCTCGATCGGGGAGGTGGGCTGCCTGAGCTTCTACCCGACCAAGAACCTCGGCGGCGCAGGTGACGGCGGCATGTTGACCACCGACCGCGACGATCTGGCCGATCGGCTGCGGTTGTTGCGGGTGCACGGCATGCGGCCGCGGTACCATCACAAGGTGGTGGGCATCAACAGTCGGCTGGACGCCTTCCAGGCCGCCGTGCTGAACGTCAAGCTCCCGCAGCTCGACCGCTGGACCGCGCAGCGTCGGGCCAACGCCCAGCGGTACGGCGAGCTGTTCGTCTCGGGCGGGCTGGATCGCCTGCTGGGGCTGCCCCAAACCGCCCCGCAGAGGCGGCACGTCTGGAACCAATACGTCGTCCGCGTGCCCGGCCGACGCCGCGACGCCCTGCGGCAGTTCCTCGCCGAGGCCAGGATCGGGTCCGAGATCTACTACCCGATGGGCCTGCACCAGCAGGAGTGTTTTGGCTACCTCGGATACGCCCCGGACGATTTACCCGAGACCCGTCGGGCGGCTGAGGAGGTGCTGGCGCTGCCGATCTTCCCGGAGCTAACCGCACAGCAACAGCAACGGGTGGTCGCCCGGATCGCCGCCTTCCTGGGCTCCGGCAAAGGCGGGCACCCGCTGTCTGGGCCGAAGTTCCTGAAGCACTCGGCATTGCGGAAGAAGACGGCTGGCGGCGGCGGCTAGTTCTTCTTTTCCTGGACGAGCGTTGTTTTTGCGTAGGTTTCGGGCTTTTCGCGTTCTCTCCGCCGGCTGGTGAGGCACACGCCCAGCATCCCCAGCACGATGCCCAGCAGGACCACGCCGTAGGAGGGCATCCACGACCCGCCGTCCTCTTTCTCTTTGGCCTCCCCGGCCAGGACCGTCCCGTATACGGCCAGCCAGCACGCGGCGACCGCAGCCGGCGGCTTGAGTCTTCGCCAGATCGATCGGAGGTAGTTCATTTTGCGGGCTCCCCTGGATTCGCTGTCTCTTCTATTGTAAACAAAGCCGGTGGGGAGAGGAAGCCAGCCGGCGAGGTCAAAGGGCAGGCGGCCCTATTGGGCCCGATCCAGCCCCAGCAACTCCTCCATGGGCCGGGCCAGCCGGCGAAACTCGGCAGTGGGCATGGCCACGGTGTCCCAACTGGGTGAAATCCCCCGGGCGTGCGCGGTGTAGTCCGACAGCCGCACGGCCACGAAACCGTAGAGGTTGCCGCGGTGCTCGAAGAGTTGCTCCGAGGGCAACGGGGCGCGGTCCCCCAGGATGTCGTAGGCGAACACGAACAGCCCGCAAAAGCCCTCGCCGAAGAGTCCCTCCCACTGGGCCAGGCTCCGGAGGTCGTCGCGGGTCGACCAGTTCTTCCAGTACTGCGTGGTTTCGTCGCCGGAGGGAAACCGCCGGCCCTTGACGTCGACCAGCCAGGTCATCTCGCCCGGCGAGGAGACGATGAAGTCGAGGCTCTTGATCGAGGCCCCATCGGAGAGCAGACTTCGCTTGGCCTCGTCCACGGCCACGTAAGGCACGCCGCGGCTGCGGAGATACTGCTCGAAGGCCGCCTCGTAATGGTTGTCGCGGTTGGCCATCGAGCAGGCGCTCCCGGTTCTTGCAGGGTCGTGCAGACCGCTGCCATCGATGGTACGCCATCCGGCACCGTCAGGCAAGTCGCCCGTGCCGGCTGCGGCACAATTCGCGTTGCCCGCCGACATCGCGTGGTACAGCCCGGCGGCCCGAAAGCAGACCTCCGCCGCCCTTGCATCCAGATGCGGGATATTGTAGACAGAGAGCGAATTCTCTAAGGATTCCCGTGGCAGTGGAAGCCGAGGGTCTTGCTGCGGGTGCAAACGGCCCGTCTGGCCGGCGGCGGTCTGTGGTCGGGTTTCTTCGGGGGACTCGCAGGTTGAGGAAGACGACAGATGGCTGAATTGTTGGCAAGAACCGGCGGGGACGCAGGTCGCGTCTTCCCGCTGACCGACGACGTGACCAAGGTGGGAAGAAGCAAGGAAAACGACGTCGTACTCAGCGACGCTTCGGTCTCGCGTTTCCATGCTCACCTGCTGCGGCGAGCCGATTGCTATTACATCCATGACGTGGGCAGCGCCGTGGGCACCTTGGTCAACGGCGAGCGGGTTACCGGTGAGGTGGCGCTTGACGACGGCGATCTGATTTGCCTCGGCCAGACCGAGCTGATTTTCGGAATTGCAAAGGCCAAGGAACCGGAGCCCGAGGCCCCGTCGGCCGACCGGGTGGAAACGCTACCGTCGCCGGATCGGGATCAACCGGCGACGCCTTTGAGGGAAACGTCGATTACACTCAGCCTTCCCAGCACTCCCAGCACCGCGACCGAGGAGCTTTCCGGCCGGCGGGCGGAGGTGCTCTCCCAGGTGGCCCAGGCGATCCAGTCGGTTTCCGATCTGGAGGAGTTGCTCAGCACGCTGCTGAGAGTAGTTTTTGACGTGTTTCATCCCGACCGCGGCGTGATCCTGCTGCGCGAAGCGACCGGCGACGAGTTGGTGCCCAAGGTGACGCGGCCCCAGCAGAGCGAACTGGTGATCAGCCGCTCGATCATCGACCATGCGATCGGGCACCGGATGTGTCTGCTGGTGGCCGACACGGCCGGAGACGAGCGTTTCCGCGGCGCAGAGAGTATCCAGGCCCAGTCGATCCAGGCGGCGATCTGCTCCCCGCTGATCTGCAAGGACAAGGTCCTGGGGGCCCTGTATATCGACACCCAGATTGATCTGCTGACCTATCAGAAAGAAGATCTTGCCCTCCTGAATATCATCGCGGCCAATGCCGCCATCGCGAGCGCAAAGAGGACGTTCTCCCCCTGTCGCGATACTTCTTGTCCAAGTGCGACCGGCGGGCGCATGAATACGAGCAGGAACTCAATCAATCGGCCCAGCGTGCGCTTTGCTCCCTGCAATACCGGCACCGCAACGTGGCGGAGCTGCGGGAGGCGGTCGAACTGGCCGCGGTGATCGCCGAGGGGCCGGAGATCGGGGCGGAGTACATCTTTACCGGTCCCAAGGACACCGGCCAGCGAATCGAATATGATCTGGGCCAAACCCCGCTGATACCGTGGCTCAGCCGCAAGGCAGTTTCCCATATCCTCCAGACCGCGGTGCTGCTGTTGTTCCTGGCGATTGCCGCGGTCTGCCTTGCGGCCGGCGACCTGCTTGCCGGCCGGGTCGCCAACGCCCTGGTATGGGGTCTCTGGTGGCCGGCTCTGATGGTGCTGTTTCTCTTCGCGGGGCGGGTGTGGTGCGCCGTTTGCCCGATCTCGAAGGCCGGCCGGATCGTGCAAAGCATCGGGAGCTTCAACCTTCATCCGCCACAGTGGATCAAGAAGCACACCGGCTGGATCACGGCCCTGCTGTTCCTGGCGATTATCTGGAGCGAGCACGTCTTTCGCATGCCGGAGACCCCCGTGGCAACGGGGTTCTTTCTGCTGACCTTGATGGCCTTTTCCGTGGTGCTGTGCATTATCTATGCCCGCGAGGTCTGGTGCCGTTACGTCTGCCCGCCGGGAAGCCTCGCGGCCGGCTACTCCGTCTCCTCGCTGATCCACGTGCGCGCCACACCGAGCGTCTGCGCCAGCGAGTGCAAGACGCACGAGTGCTTCAAGGGCTCGGAGTCCGACGCCGGTTGCCCATGTATCACCATCCGCTGTACGTCCGCGACGCCCACTTCTGCAAGCTCTGCCTGACTTGCATCCGCACTTGCCCCAACCGGTCGACGAAAATCTACCTCCGTCCGCTGCTTCGAGACGTCTGGCGGATGGGCGATTTGAGCGTCACGCTGGTTCCCTTTTCCTTGGCGGCGTTCTTCTTGACCATGGTCATGCTGGCATCCAAGAGGGACCTGCCGGGAATGGCCGGCGTGGGCGGATTCACCGCCGCGGCCTGCCTGGCCGTCGTGGCGGCCGTGGTGCTGAATGCCGGGCTGCCGCGGATGCTCTCGCGCGACCGCGATCTTACCGTCACCTCCCGCGTCTCGTTCGCGCTGCTGGTGCTGGCTTGGGGGCCCCTGATGGCGTTTCATTTGGAAAACATCCCAGGATTGGACGCTCTGCGCATTCAGTCTGGAGAAGTGCCGGCCGGATCCTTCCGGGCGGAACTTTTCTCGTTTCTGGAGGTTTCCCTGCTTCGCGTGCTGCAATTGGGAACCATTTTCCTGTCGGCAATTCTCGCGGCAATCACCCTTTGGCGGGTGCGGGTTCACGCCGCCAAGCAGGGCGCCGAGATTGTCCCCCGGGGTTGGAGGGTCTTGCTGAGCATCTGCGCGATATACCTCTTGGCTTCCGTTTTCCTGGTGTTCCTGGGA
This sequence comes from uncultured Planctomycetaceae bacterium, assembly GCA_964618095.1. Classification (GTDB taxonomy): domain Bacteria; phylum Planctomycetota; class Planctomycetia; order Pirellulales; family Thermoguttaceae; genus CAZUAM01. Next base: position 6,634 of record CAZUAM010000376.1, read on the forward strand.
GGGACTTCGCCGTGAATGCTCGCCGGCTACAGAAACTGATCATCGCCGCTGTGGCGTTGCACAGTCTGATCCTGGGGACCGCCGTGCTGGCGCGGCCGGCGTGGACACTTCAACTGGCAGGCTGGCAGTACGAGGGCCCCTCGTTCTTCCCCGCCCAGTCGGGGCTTTTTCTTCTGATCCTTGGCGGGGCCTACCCGGCGGCAATCTGGCGCCCGGCGTTCGCCTGGTTTCTGGTGGCCTCGAAAGCGGCGGCCGTGGTGTTTCTTCTGGCGGAATACGCCTTCGGCGGCGGCCCTGCAATGCTGTTACCCGCTGCGCTGTTTGACGGTCTGATGGGCCTGGCCGTCCCCGCCTCCCTGACCTGGAACGTCCGGCGGGACGGGCAGGGTGTCAGACTCTAATACTACAACGCTGTGTTTGGCGGCATCGCCGTTTAGCGGGCGGGCTTGCCCCAATACCGCTGAATTAGCCGTAAACCGAGTATTTGCTTGTGATTCCGTTCAGCCATAAAGCCGCGACCGGTGGTAGCGCCGGGAACGATCACCGACGGTTTCTTCGATCCATCGGCGCGAACACCGGTCGCGGCTTTATGAGAATCCGACATCAAAACT
>CAZUAM010000377.1:0-7243 GCA_964618095.1 uncultured Planctomycetaceae bacterium
CGCCCTACGACCGCTTCACCAAGGAGAATGACGAGAAGGCACTCAGCGACGCCCAGAAGCGAGGACTGGAGGTGTTCGAGACCGCCGGGTGCGCGACCTGTCATGCTCCGCCCATCTTCAGCAACGGCGGATACTACAACGCCGGCGTGGGACTGGACAAGGAGAAGCCCGACGAGGGACGCAAGGTGGTGACCGGTAGGGACCGCGACCTGGGGAAATTCCGCGCGCCGGCCCTGCGTGAGGTGGCCAACACGTGGCCTTACTTTCACGACGGCAGCGTGGAGAAGCTGGAAGACGCCGTGGCCCTGATGGCCGCCGGTGGCCGGGACAACGCGAATCTGTCCCCCATGCTCAGGGCCGTCCGCCAAGCCGAGCTGACCGAAGACGACCAGAAGGACCTGGTGGAGTTTTTGAAGGCCCTTTCGGGGGAGTACCCGATCGTCAAACCGCCCAGGTTGCCGTGATTGGGCTGGTCACTGAAGTGACCAGCCCTCGGCAGTATACAGCGCGGGCCCGAGGGCTGGTCGCTTTCGGGCCCGAGGGCTGGTCGCTTTCGGGCCCGAGGGCTGGTCGCTTTAGCGACCAGTCTGTTGCCCCCCTGGATCAGCGCTTGTACCTCTTGTATGGCACCCCCTCCAGAAAGGCCCCCAACTCCAGCGCTCTACGGACTCCAACCTCCAGCTCAATATTCACCCGAGTATGCGGGTACTGGTGCCAATCGGGGCAGAGGCCATGCCTGACGCTCTGTGTGAGCGTGTAGCGGTACGCCCGCCGACACTGTTTTTTGTCGCGAATGCAGCCGTCGAAGTAGTCCCGGTGTCCCCGGTCGCCCCAAAAGGGTACGTGCCGCTGCGGCAGCAGATCGTTTACCAGCTTGGCCACTGACCCGTGGAGCTTGCGCATCATCGGCCCAAGATTATTGCCCAGCTTGCAGTAGCCCAGAACGTGGTAGTGGTTATCCAACAGCGAGGTGACCCAGGGTGTAAAACGGGCTTCCTGTGTATAGAGTTCGAATCGGTCCCAGAAGACGGCTTTCGCCCGCTCGGAGGCAAATGCCGGAAAGCGATCGTGACAACGGGCGGTGATGAAGTAGACCTGATTGTCGCGATACCAGTGCCCGAAGCGATGGCGGCCCTTGTAGTACGGCCCGGTGGAGTGCCGCGTTTTGCGGGTCCAGGCGCTCATGTTTCACTTGGTTCGGAGTGAGGGCTGGTCACTTCAGTGACCAGCCAGTTCAGTGACCAGCCAGTTCAGTGACCAGCCAGTTCAGTGACCAGTCCTCCGGCAGCGGGCGAGCGACATCACCGCGAACGCCGTGCCGTACTGCTGATGATAGTCGTACATCATGTAGTCGAACCAGGAGCCGTCCTTCTCCTGTTTGCGAAGCAGGATCTGGGCCAGTTGATCCTGGTGCGGGGCACGCTCGCCTTCGGGAAGCTGCTCGACGCAGAGGGCCGCGTAGTAGTGCCCGTAGTAGAAGAAATAGCCGGCTACGGCAAACCACGATTCGTGCGGAATCGGGCGCTTTCGCCCGAGGTCGAGCCAGAGGTTGCGGGCGAAGAGGCGGTCCAGCCAGGTCTTGACCACCTCGTCGGTCACCAGCTTATCGCCCCAGAGACGCATGGCCAGGTTGCAGGCCTGGGAGCGCCCCAGGCTGCCGCCGGGGCGGTTGATCGAGTACATCGGCGTGTACTTGAGATACTCGCCGTAGCAGTAGCTGAAGTCGGGCTTGCGTTGCCGGCGGATCGAGGCCATTCCGCGCTGGATCAGCCGCTCGGGCACGTCGAAGCCGGCCTGCCGGGCCTCGTCGAAGGCCACCAGCACGGTGGCGGTCACGAAAGAGATCGACGACCCGCCCGGCTTCTGCGTGCGGTAGTCGAAGTCGTAGTAGCACCAGCCGCCGTCCACGCATTCGTAGCGGCCGAGCAGCTCGATCTGCTGGTCGATCAGTTGGCCGATTTTCCGGCGGCGTTGTTGATCATCCGGCCGGCGCCCAAGCAGCTTCACCAGGGCCGGAATCGAGTAGGCGTGGGCCCAGGTGTTGTAGATCGCCTCCGGTTCGGCGCGGCGGACCCGGGGCAGGTGCTCGAACATCCAGGCCTCCGCCCGGTCGATCGCCTGAATGACCGCGGGGCGGTCGCCGCCGGTCTCGATCAGGGCCGAGACGCAGAGCGAGGTGGTCGCGGCACGGAACCCGTGGTGGGCCCCGGGTACGGGTGCGTAGAGGTTGACGCCTCCCGGGGTGCTGCGGGCGGCGCCCCAGGAGCCGTTCTTGTTCTGCCGCTTAAGCAGAAACTCCACGCCGCGGCGGATGGCGTCGTCGATTGCCTCCGGCGACGGTCTCGCGACGGGGTTGGGCTTGGGGCCCGTCACGGCCAAGGGGGACAGCTTCGGCGGGTCCTGTTCGGCTGCCCCAACCGGCAGGCAGACCAACGCCAGCGCGGCTGCCCAGATGCATCGTGAGATCATCGTGAACTCTTTCGCAGTCAATCAGTGGAAAGGCGAGATGGCTGCCGGGTGGCAGACGGCTACTTCTTCTCCTGGGTGGCGTCCTTGTCTTCCTTGGGCGAATCCTTCTTTTTCTTACGCGGTTCCTTCTTTTTCTCGGGGTGTTTCTCCTCCTTGGGCGCTTCCGGCAGGACCTGGTCGCCTTCGGAGAGGCCCTTGAGGATTTCGACCTTGGTGGCCGTCCGCTTTCCGACCGTGACGTATTGCTTTTTGGGCTTGCCCTTCTTGCGCAACAGGTAGACGTAGTGTTTCTCTTTGTCCACCTCGTCGGTCTTCAGGTGCTTGGGCGGGATGGTGAGGGCTTCCTTGTTTTCGTAGGAGACCAGCGTGACCTTGCAGGTCATGCCGGGCATCACGGCCTCGGCCTTGTGGTCCACCGCCACGGTGATCCGCGAGTCGAAGCTCCCGGAGCCCGTGGGAACGGCGGCCACGCGCTGGACGATGGCCGTGAGTTTCAGGTCCGGGAAGCCCGTCGGCACGGCGGTGCCCTTGATGCCGGCGCGGACTTGATGGAGTTGCTTTTCCGCGACGCTGGTGCGGATGGACATGGGCCGCGGCTTGACGATGGTCATAAACACCTGCTTGGGCATCAGACTGCTACCCTTGCGGAGGCTACTGGATCCGGTGGAGCTGCTGCTGAACTTGCCCCGCACGCACTTGCCGTAGTACACCACGCCGGCCGCGGGCGCCTTGATCGTCATGGCGGCCCGGTCGGCCAGCAGTTTTTCCAGCCTTTCGTCGGACCGGGAGCGGAGCAGCTTCAGCTTGTCCAGGGCCAGGCGTTCTTTCTTCAGCGTCACTGGCAGCGCGACCTTGGTCTGGTTCCAGAGCAGGTCGGCCCGTTTGGCGGCCTCTTTGATGGCGACGTCGTCGCGGTGTATCAGGACGTTGACGGTCCGGTCGTGGGAAACCTTGGACCGCTCCAGGTAGAACTTCGCCCGGGCCAGGGCGTTGCGGGCCCGCTTGAGGATGATTTCCTCGGTCTCTTCGGTGAGGTCGTCGGCCTGGTACATCTTTTCGAGCTGGCGCAACTCTTCCTGCTGGTACTCGAAGCTCTCTTGCGAGTATTTCAGCGAGGACTCCGCGCTCTTCAGTGCCATGGGGCGGCGGACGTCGAAATAGTACTTCAGGTCATCTTGGACCTCCTTGTGGGACCGCTGGCCTGCGGCAAGATCCATGGGCGTGGTCTTCTCCAGGGTAAGCAACTGCTGCTGGGCCAACTTCAGTGCCAGGTCCGAGGCCTCGTGGTCCTTGCGGAGATCGGCAATCGCCCGATCGATCTTCTCCCGGTCCAGCGAGACCAGGAGATCTCCCTGCTTGACGAGAGTCCCGTGCTCGACTGCGCTGATTACCTTGAACGTGGTCCAGGCCTCGGCCTCCAGGGAGACCTCGGTCATTTTCTGGGCCTCGAAGACACCGCTGAGCGAAACCTCGATCTTCAGCGGCTCTTTCTTCACCGTGTGGATTGCCGGCTTGGCGGTGGGGGGTTTCTTGGCTTCCTCGGCCGGCTTGGGTTTCTTGGCTTCCTCGGCCGCCTTCGGTTTCTCGGCCCCCTTCGATTCCTGGGCACCTTTGGGATCTTTGGCCGACGCGGGGGCAGCGAGAACCGGCTGGTTGGTCAGGAGTGCCAGGGCCAGCAGACAACAGCTCAACAGACAGATGAAGCGTTTCATTCGATCGTCTCCTCAAAGTGGTGAGAAAGCCCGTGGTGCGAACGGACCGCTCCGCCTCGCGTTGCCAGCCTCATCCTGCGGGACCCGCCGGCGCGCGCAGACCACCGGACAATTCACTTATTCTCTCATGCGGTCGGACGGGTTGCAAGCATTTTCCCCGGGGTCCTTGACACACTTCACCCACCCGTCAGAATACGCTCACAAGTCTCCGGCGGTCGCGGCGGTACGCCCCAAGTGAACTCGGCGTTGGCGACCGGCCGGGGCAGAAGACCGCAGACTCTGGGAATAGCGCATATCCCCCAAGAAGGAGGGATGGGAGCGTGGGACGACGCCGAGCCGATCTACAGCATCAGACACCGCGACGGGTATCGCGGAGGATGCAGAGTTCGGCCGGAGCGCGGCGCGTTCCCTGGCTGCTGCGGTTGATGCTGTTCTTTTGCGCGGTCTACGTGTTCCTGGCGGCCATTAGCCTGTTTGAATCGGCAGCCCAGGCATGCACGAAGCAGGTGGCGGAAAGCCTGGTGGACGGGCTGAAAGACCCCTTCGCCGGCCTGGCCGTGGGGATCCTCGCCACGGTGCTCGTGCAAAGTTCGTCGCTTACGACCAGCCTCATCGTGGGCCTGGTCGGCTCCGGACGGTTGGAGCTGGCCTATGCCGTTCCTATGGTCATGGGGGCCAATATCTGGACTTCGATCACCAACACGCTGGTTTCGCTGGGACACGTCACCCGCAACTCGGCTTTCCGCCGCGCGTTCGCCGGGGCCACGGTGCACGATTTCTTCAACCTGCTGGCCGTGGTGATCTTATTCCCGCTCGAGTTGACTACCCGTTGGCTGTTCGGCACCGGTTTCCTGGAGAACTCTGCGCAATACTGGGCGGAAAAACTGGCAAAGCTGCTGCCGGGTACGGACGGCAGGTTTCACAGCCCCATCAAGACCGCCGTCAAATGGCTCTCCGGCGGGATCAAGTCGTTCTTCGAGCAGACCTGCGGACTCCAGGGCGGCGTGCTGGCGGCCGTGCTCTTCGTGATTGCCCTGGCCATGGTCGTTGTCGCACTGGTGCTGATCACCAGGAACATGCGGTTGTTGATGGCCGATCGGATTGAGGCCTGGCTCAACCGCGTACTGCGTCGCAGTGGCTTACTGGGGTTGGCCATCGGGGCCGCGATCACTGCCTTCGTGCAGTCGTCCAGTATCACCACCTCCTTGCTGATCCCCATGTTCGGTGCGGGCCTGCTGGCGCTGGAGGCGGGCTTTCCGATCATGGTCGGTGCCAACATCGGCACCACCATTACTGCGCTGCTGGCCGCCACTGTGACCGGACCTGCCGGGCTGACGATTGCCCTGGTTCACCTGCTGTTCAACGTTTCCGCAACGCTGATCCTCTTCGCCGTCAAACCCATGCGCCGCGTCCCGATCTTCCTGGCCGAGTCCCTGGCCACCCTGGCCGTGCGAAACCGCGCGTGGGTAGCCGTGTACGTTCTAGGCACGTTCATCCTGCTGCCGATTCTCGGCATCTTGATCTGGAAATAGCAAACGGAAAGGGGGTTGCCATGTTTGATCGGCTCTTCAGCGGCACCACGGGCGGCAGCGCGGGGCTGGAGAAGATGCGGGCCGAATTCGGCCAGATGCTCGACGCCGGCCGGCACGTCTTCGACACCGCGTCGAATGCCCTTCTGGGCGGGACCGACCTGGAGGTGATCCGCCAGGACCTATTCGATACCGACCGGCGGATCAACCGCGCCGAGCAGCAGATCCGCCGGGAGATCGTGGTCCACGCCACGGTCCACGGGGTGGCCGAATTCCCCCCCTGCCTGGTCTTGATGAGCATCGTCAAGGACGCCGAACGGGTGGGCGACTACGCCAAGAACATCTTCGACCTGGCCGAACTGATCCCGCATCCGCCCGCCGGGGAGCACAAGGACCGGCTGGTGAAGCTTAAAGACCGGGTCTCGGGAGTGATGGCCACCTGCCGCGAGATCTTCGACGCCCACGCCAAAGACCGGGCCGCCGATCTGATCCGCGAGGCCCAGGAGACGGAGGATTTCTGCGATGCGCAGGTCCGCCAACTCATCCGGGGAGAAGGGCACGTCGATCTGGCGGCGGCCTACGTGCTGGCCTACCGCTATTTCAAGCGGGTAGTTTCCCACACACGCAACGTGGCCTCCAGCGTGATCGAGCCCTTGCACAAGCTCGACTTCCCCTCCAAGCCCAAGAAAGAGGAGGCCGAGGCGTAGGGTGAGCACACGGACCGTATGGCCGCCGGCCTCTTGTGGCACTACGCGGTTCGTTCCAAGCGGCGGTTGGCCGATCAGCCATCTACCGACCCAGCCCAATCGAAAAAGCCGAGGGCCTCCAGTTGGCTCTTGAGTTTGGCGGTTTGTGCGGGGCCGAGAGTGACCAGGGGCAGCCTTGTCGGGCCGCAGTCGGGACCGATGAGGTTCATGGCGGCCTTCAACCCGGCCTGACCCCCGCAGCCCAAGATGGCACGAATCATGGCCACCGAGAGGCCCTGGCACCGCCGCGCCTCCTGGAGATCGCCGCGGTCGAAGGCCGCGATCAAGCGGCAATACAATCCGGCGGCGAAGTTGTAGGTGCTGCCGATGGCCCCTCGGGCACCGGCGGCCAGGCCGGCAAGCAGCATCTCGTCGCGGCCGTGGAGGACGTCGAAACGGCCGTCTTCCACCGCCCGCAACGCCTGGAGCTCATCCACCGTCGGTGCCGTGTACTTGACGCCCACCAGCGTCGGCACTCGCTCCGCAGCACGGCGGAGCAGCTCCACCACGTCCAGGCCGACGCCAGTCAGGGCCGGGATATGGTAATAGTAAAATGGCAACTCCGCCGCGCCGGCCGTAATCTCGGCCAGGCAGTCCAGCAACGCGTCGACGGAATCGGGCTTGAAGTAGTAGGGGGCGACGGCGGAGATGGCGTCGGCGCCGAGCTGTTGGGCGTGGGCGGCCAACTGACGGGCTTCGGCGAGGCTGGTGTGTCCGACTTGCACCACCACGGGCAGCCGGCCCGCCGCCGCGCGGACAAACGCCGCGGCCGCGGCCTTCCGCTCGC
>CAZUAM010000378.1:0-7213 GCA_964618095.1 uncultured Planctomycetaceae bacterium
ACGCAGTTCACCGGTTCCACGATCCGCAGCCAGAACTTCACTACCGTCGGGCTCTTCCAGCAGATTCCCTTCGGACACAGGAGCCTGAAGTGGGGATTCGCGTACGACTGGCTTCACGACTCCTACTACACCACGTTCACAATGGGTCAATGGCGGGTGAAGCTCGGCTACGAGTTGGACCCTTGCAGGGAGGTCGGAATCTGGGCCTGTATTCCCGACAAAGGCGACAGCGCACTGCTGGGCAACGCGCAGACGGGATTCACCGTCGATTGGTTCAAGCCGATTGCCCAAGGCAGCCTGTACTACCGCCGCTGCTGGCGGGGTGGGATCGCGACCACGGCCTGGCTGGGGATTGCCGAGGAGCCGGGGGAGTTCGTCTTCGGTGCCGACGCCCGGATTCCCATCAGTTGGCGGCTGGCGCTGGTGGGGAATTTCAACTACATCTTGCCCAGCGCCAGCGGCGCGCCAGGCCAGGATGAGGAGATGTGGAACCTGTCGCTGGGGATCGAGCTGAGGCCGCGCGCCGGTGCCAACCGCGGCTACTACGCCAAGCGTTATGCCCCGCTGTTCCCCTTGGCCAACAACGGCACCTTCGCCATCCGGCGGTTCTGAGTCCTTGAAGCCGGCCGAAAACCGACCCCTGCGGGAGGCCACTCCGTCGGCCACCACTGTCCCGTGGCGATTCGATCGCCGTCGCAGACGCCTCCCGCAAGCCAGTACAGATCTTGCCCAGCCCTGGGACCGTGTCGCGCCGTTTGGTACACTACCGTTTGATGCAGGTGCCATGCGACGTCGACTCTCGCAGTACGGGCTGTTCTTCAGGCAGTTCCTGGTGAACTATCGCACGACCGGGGCGATCTTGCCCAGCGGCCGGGTTCTGGGCTCCGCGCTGGCCCGGTTCGTCGTCGGCGAGCACCCCGGGGCGAGACGAATCCTTGAGGTGGGGCCGGGCACCGGGTCGGTGACGCGGCGGATCGTCGAGGCCATGGGACCGGAGGATCGGCTGGACCTGGTCGAGTTGAACGAGAGCTTTGTCCGCTGCGTGCAGCGGCGTTTCCAAACCGACGAGGGATTCCGGTCCGTAGCCGAGCATACTCGGGTGCTACACTGCCCGGTCCAGGAACTACCCCGCGACGGCACGTACGATCTGATCATCTCGGGTCTGCCGCTGAACAATTTTTCGGTATCCGAGGTGGAGGGGATTTTGGCGGCATTCGCGGGGCTGTTGAAGCCGGGGGGAACGCTGTCGTTCTTCGAGTACATTGCGATCCGTCGTCTGCGGGCGTTGATTAGCGGGTCGGCCGAGCGTACCCGGCTGCGGGGAATCGGCGAGACGCTGGGGGCCCTGCTGCGGGAGCACGAGATCCGCCGTGACTGGATCTGGCCCAACGTACCCCCCGCCTGGGTGCATCACGTGCGACCGTGAGTCCCTCTTGATCGCCTTCTTCCGTTATCTGGGGGATGGTCGGCGCTTCTTCCCCTTGACAGATTCTCCCGCCATCCGTATACTGTACTAGGTAGATAGTACAGAGGGCGCAGAATGTTCTTCAAAATCAATCTTTCCAACGGTTTGGCCATCTACCAGCAGGTCGCCCGCCAGGTCAAGTTCGCCGTGGCCGGGGGGGCCCTCAAGGCCGGCGAACTGGTGCCTTCCGTGCGAGAACTCGCCCGCGAGCTGGCCATCAATCCCAACACCGTCGCCCGGGCGTATCGCCGGTTGCAGGCAGACGGCGTGCTGGAGTCGGTCCGCGGGATGGGGTTGCAGGTGGCAGCCGGGGCCGACAAGCAGTGCCGCAGCGAGCGGGTGGAGCTGATTCGCGAGCGGCTTCAGCAGGTCCTCGTTGAGGCCAAGCAGAGCCGGCTCGAGGCGGACCAACTGCGGGCGCTGGTCGAGGGGGAGTTGGCGGCCATCGAACAACTGGAGGTCTGAGCATGGAACCGGTGATCCGACTCGACAAGGTGACCAAACGCTTCGGCGCAAACACGGCGCTGAGCAGAGTGTCGCTGGAAGTGCCTCCCGGCGTGGTGTTTGCCCTGCTGGGCGAAAACGGGGCGGGAAAGACGACCGCCATCCGTATCCTGCTGGGGCTGATCGAGGCCAACTCCGGCCGGGCGGAAGTGTTGGGTCTCGGCAGTGCCACGCAGGGGCTGGAGATTCGCCGCCGGGTAGGCTACGTACCGGAACGCCCCACCCTGTACGAGTGGATGACCGTGGCCGAGATCGGGTGGTTCACGGCGGGGTTTTACGGTGACGGTTTCTTGCCGAGATACCTGGAGCTGGCCGACCAGTTCGGCCTGCCCAGGCGACGAAAGCTCAAGGCCCTATCCAAAGGCATGCGGGCGAAGGTCTCGCTATCGCTGGCCATGGCCCACGATCCGGACCTGCTGGTCCTCGACGAGCCCACCTCGGGCCTCGACGCGATGGTTCGCCGCGAGTTTCTCGAGAGCATGGTCGATCGGGCGGCGGCCGGGCGGACGGTGCTGCTCTCCAGCCATCAGATCGGCGAGGTCGAGCGGGTGGCCGACATCGTGGCCATCATCCGCAGAGGCGAGCTGATGCTGGTCGAGCGGCTCGATCAACTCAAGGACCAAACCCGAGAACTCACGCTCACGCTGGAAGACGGCACCACGGCCCTGCCCGAACTCCAGGCGGAGATTCTCTCCCAGCGGCGCAAGCTGCGGCAATGGCAAGTGCTGGTCCAGAGGATGGCCAGCGGACAACTCGCGGCTCTGCGGACTCATCCGGCGGTTCATGCCGTGGAGGTCCGTCCCCCGAGTCTGGAAGAGATCTTCGTGGCCTACATGCAACTGGGCACGCAGCCCGGAGAGACAACCGTCGCGGAGGAGGCGCCGGCATCATGAACACGTCGGTCTTCTGGCGGCTGATGTGGAAAGAGTACCGGATGCAGCGGGCGTTCTGGATCTCGATGGCGGTGCTCACGGTGCTGGTCCAGTTGGCCGTGCTGGCATTCGTGCGTCCGGGGGCCGAGAGAATTACCTGGCTGTTCACGGTGGGCTTGGGGCTGCCGGCGTTCTACGCCCTGGGCTGCGGGGCGACGCTCTTCGCCACGGAGCATGAGACGGGAACCTACGGATTCCAGCGGGCGTTGCCCGTCTCCGCGATACGGCTGTTCGGCGGCAAGCTCGTCTTCGCGCTCGGCAGCACGCTGGCGATGATCGCCCTGCTCTGGTCGTTGGCCGCCCTCATGGCAGGCTGGCACCTGCCCCGTCCCGACGGCCACCTTGCCCTCTGGGGCCTGTGGGGCCTGGCGTCGCTCGAGCTGCTGGTCTGGGGCGTATTCTTTTCTCTGCTGTCCACCCGGCCACTGAAGGCCGCCATCCTCGGGGCGGTGGCCGCTTGCTTGAGCACCGAATGCGCAGTCTGCGCACTCGGGCCCCTCTACAATGTGGATCTCTATCTTGCCGCCGTGCCGTATCGAGTGGCCATCGGGGCGGTCGTGGCGCTGCTGGACGTTCTGCTTGGGTACGGGTGGTTTCGTGAAGTCGATGGCGTGTCGGGCGCTCTTGAGCACCTTCGCCGCCTCGGGGTGATTACCAGGCGGCATTGGGTGCTCTTGGTCCTGCTGTTGCTGCCACTGCTGGCCGTGCTGGCAAATTGGCCATGGTTCGCGACCGCGCGATATCCCATTGCCCTGGCGGGGTGCCTTTGGTGCTTCACGTCGGTCGAGGTGTTCGTTTGGGCGATGTTCGTGTCTCTGCTGCTGAGGCGATCGCTCAACCTGGCGATCCTCGTGGTGGCACTGGTTTCGTTCGTTGTCCACGTGGCCGGGGCGGGGACCATGCCCTTGGAAAGGGCGCTGTTGATCCATACGCTCTATCATAGTGTCCTACCGCTGCGGGCGCCGATGGTGGCGGAGGTGGCGCTGGCGGATCTGTTGCTGGCGTACCGGCGGCGTGGTGAGACGACCGTTAGGGAACGCCCTGTGGCGCGAACCCTTCCCGCCGCCGAAGTGCCGCGTCGGACAGCCCTCGGGCGACTCCTCTGGCACCAGTGGCGACAGTCGGTGCGGATGATGGCCGCGCTTGGTGTGTTGCTTGTTCCGCTGCTGTTGACGGTGATATCGCAATGGGGCCAACGCGGCCGGGTCGATGAGTTGCGGGTAGCTGTGGTCGCAGTCCTGGCCTTGGCGGGGGTACCCCTGATGGGCGCATGCGTGTTTCTCGCCGATCAGCGAGGAGATGGATTTCGCTTCTTTGCCGAACGCGGTATCCGGCCTGGTTACGTCTGGCTCAGCCGACACCTGGTCTGGATGCCGGCACTGCTGTTCTGTAGTGTCCTGGTGCTGATCGCGGTCCTGCTGGTTCTGGATCCCCCGGCCAGGGAGCCTCGGTACGCCGCATTCGTGTTGGGCTGTGTGTTCGGACTCGCGATTCTCGGCTATGCGAGCGGGCAACTTTGTTCGATGTTACTGCGCAGCGGGATTCTGGCCGGGTTCCTCAGCCTGGTCCTCAGCGGCCTGCTCTGCGGCTGGGCCTGGCTGATGTGGTATCTGTCGGTGCCCTGGATCTGGTCGGTGGCGCCGATCCCGCTGCTGTTGCTGCTGGCGAGTTGGCTGCGGGCGCCGGATTGGCTGCTGGAGCGAAACACATTGCGGGCTTGGCTGCGGCCGGCGCTGGCGCTGATTGTGCCTGCCGTGTCCCTGTTGGCGGCGGTGCCCGTTTATCGCGTGTATGAGATCCCGGCGGTCGATCCCGGCTTCTCGCCCGAGGAATATGCCCGGCCGGCCACCGCGGAAGAGAAGGCCACCTTCGAGATGTATCGCCGGGCGTCGTTGATGTTCGTGCTGAAGGAGACGCCAAGAGGTGCGACCGATGGCGACGAAGAAGGCGCTGCGCCCGAGTCGGAGGCGGAGCGGACGGCCCGGGAGACCGCATGGATCGAAGCCAACCAGGAAGCGATTGAGCTGACGATCAAGGCCAGCCGACGGAAAGCGTGCGATTTCTTCGACCCGCAGAGCGACCCTTCGAAGGTGGAGGTCCTGCAAGATACGCGCTCTCTGTGCGGGGTGCTCCTGGCGAGTGCCCGGCAACTCGAGTCCGAGGGAGGACTCGACGCGGCATTAGAGCGATACCTGGCCGCGGTGCGTGTCTCTCTGCACCTTCGGCACCGCGGAGCTTGGGTGGGACCGGACGTAGCTGACCTCATCGAGACGGACGTCTACGATCACCTGGCCACCTGGGCGGCGGACCCAGACCAGACGCCGCAGCGGATCGGGGCTGCGATCGTCGAACTGGGCAGGCTCACCGAGGATCTGCCGTCACGCAGCGACGGGATCAAGTCGGAGTATCTGTGGACGCGGCGAATCATTGCGGGCGATCCTGATACGTTGGCCCAGTTGGATTTGAGACGTCGCGAGGAGTTCTGGGCCACCCTTGCGCTAAAGTGGTTGCCGTGGGAACGGGCTCGCGCAGGCCGCGTGCTGAACTTGATGACCGCCCGCGAGCTGAAATCCTTGGACGACGTGGAGTGGGCCATCTCGCGGGGCGCGAGTTTCACCCTTCCGGACAGCAGTGGCGACGATCCACAGTGGCTCGCCATGGGGAGGTCGACGCCATGGTTGGCGGCTTTCTACTACCCGCGAAGCTGGTCAGACACGCGCACGTCCGCCTCGATCGAGACCCGCCGCCGGGCCGTGCGTCTGCTGTTGGCCCTTCAGGCCTGGAAGCTCAAGCACGGGGAGCTGCCGACAACGCTCGACGAACTGGTGGGGCCGTATCTGGACCGTGTGCCGGTGGACCCCTACTCGGCTGAACCGTTCCGGTACTTCCCCGAGGGGCTGCCGATTCCGGTCACCTCAAGGCCTTGGGATTTTGGTGAACCGGACGTCGTTGAGGCGCGTACGCCGTTCATCTGGAGTACCGGCGAGTGGGTGATCGTCAAGGACGCCGATCAGAGGATCCCCGATCGGTACCGCATCGTCTATGGCTGGGGCCCGTGGCGTTGGCCGACGTCCGAGTACGACGTATGGGTTTACGGCTGGGCCTTTCCGCTGCCGTAGCGACATCCTCCAGCAGCCGGCAGAACCGGTAAGCCCTTCGTTTCGTGCGGCACATCTGGGGCCGAGCCGACTTGCCCAGGCTGCTTCGGCTTACTATACTTAAGGCGTTCCCGGGAGCGCTGTTGCGCCCCGCGGAAGCGGCCGGGATGCCCGGCCCGTTCTTTCCGGTTGGATCCCCCACCAGGAGGCTGATCGATGGCTCGACGCACGCCTACCTTGTTGTTGGTGCTGGTTCTCTTGGGCAGCATGTTTGCCGCCGGCGCCTCGCCGGAGAAGCCACAGGAGAAGTCGCCGGAGAAGTCGAAGCCGCCGGAGGAAGACTATTACGAACTGTACGCGATCCTGGTCGACGCCATCGATCAGGTGGAACGGAACTACGTGAAGGAGGTTGATCGGCGCGAGCTGTTCGAGGCCGCCATCGAGGGCGTGTTGGACAAGCTGGACCCCTATTCGGCGTACATCAATCCGGAACAGATCTCACGCTTCCGCACTGCCGTGGAGAGCGAGTTCGGCGGGATCGGCATCCAGTTGGCCCCCGACCCCCGACAGTTGATGATCTTCAGCCCGCTGGTCGGCACACCCGCCTACCGGGCCGGGCTGCTGGCCGGTGACCGGATCGTGGAAATCGAGGGCGAGAGCACGGATGGGATGAAGATCGAAGAGGCCATCCGCCGGCTGAAGGGGAAGCCGGGCACGCAGGTCAGGCTGGCCGTGATCCATCCCGGCAAAAAAGAAAAGGTCGAGGTCACGATCAAACGTGAGATCATTCACGTGGACACCGTGCTGGCCGATCGCCGAAAAGACGACGATTCCTGGGACTTCATGCTCGAGCCGAAGGAGCGGATCGGGTACGTGCGGGTGACGGCGTTCAGCCGCGATACGGTCCGCGAGCTTCGAACGGTGCTGAAGCAATTGCGCTCTGACGGAATGCGTGGGCTGATCCTTGATCTGCGGTTCAACCCGGGCGGGTTGCTCAACTCGGCCATCGAGGCCAGCGACCTGTTCCTCTCCGAGGGGCGGATCGTGAGCACCCAAGGCCGCAACAGCCCCGAGCGGGCCTGGGACGCCAAGAAGGAAGGCACCTTCGAGGGCTTTCCGATGGTGGTGTTGGTCAACCGCTACAGTGCCAGCGCCAGCGAGATCGTGGCGGCTTGTCTTCAGGATCACAAGCGGGCGGTGATCATGGGGGAGCG
>CAZUAM010000379.1:0-7209 GCA_964618095.1 uncultured Planctomycetaceae bacterium
CTGCCGATGAAGGTCCAGAGAGTCAAGGCCATCGATAAGGTTGCTGCTACTCGTGGCCAAGTGGCCCTGCGGCGCGGTCCGCTGATCTACTGTGCCGAAAGCGTTGACCAGGATCTTGATAACGTCCTCAATCCTGAGTCTGCCCTCAGCGCAGAGTGGAAGGGCGATTTGCTGGGCGGGGTGATGGTCATCAAGGGCACCTGGGCCGACGGCTCAGAGTTGACGGCAATCCCCTATTATGCCCGGAGCAATCGTGCCCCTGTGGCCTCGGAAGGTCGCGGCGGTCCAGGTCGCCGTGCTTTCGGCTCGTCGGTCTGGCTGAGGGATCAATAGACAACCTGTAACGTTGGGCGATGAGGTCTTGCAGAGCCAGCGAGGAATTGCCATGAAGAAACTCCTTGTGCAGAACAAGCCCTGCCTGTTGGTGGTGGCGGCAGTGTGTGGTGTTTACCTGACGCCGGCGTTGAGTTTCGCGCAGATGCATCCAGGCTGCGCGGAGGCCGGTAGCGACGATCAGGTAACTGCGGCTGCATCCGCCGGAGGAACGGTAGCCGGTGCCGTCGCTCCCGCCGCCCGGTCTCGGCCGCCGCAGCAGCGGCAACGAGGCCGGCGATCGGCAGCGGGCGTCTATAAAGCGAGCGTCAATCCACATTGGTTCGCAGACAACACGGGTTTTTGGTATCGCAACGATTTGCGGGGCGGCCGGCGAGAGTTCATTGTCGTGGAAGCCGTCAAGGGAGTGCGCCGGCCGGCGTTCGACCACAAACGGCTTGCCGACGCGCTCCGCGAAGCCGGCATCGAGGACGCACGGCCCGATCGATTGCCACTCGAAGCGCTGGAATTCGAACTCGCCGAAGGTGCTCTCATATTCCGTGCCGGAGGCAACGCCTGGCGATGTGATCTTCAGGAGTACGCGCTGCGAAGAATCGACGGCAGAGAGCCGGTCGCAGGAGACGGGCTTCCTCCGCTTCCTCCCGAAAACGCGCCCCGAGCCAGCGGACGCACGGGGCCGGAATCGGAGCTGACCTTCGTGAACCGGACCAAAGGCGAAGTGGTGCTGTTCTGGCTCGACACCGCAGCGCGTCGCCGCAGCTATGGGAAGCTTGCCGCCGGCCGGCAGCACAAGCAGCACACGTACGCCGGACACGTTTGGGAGGTCGTCGATGCCGGAGGGACCGTGCTGGCCGTGTTTCGGGCGGAAGAAAAGCCCGCGCGCGCGGTGATTACCGCAAAGGCCGCCACATATCGCCGTCGGCGCCGCGTAGAGGGACCCCAGGAGCGCGCTGGGCCGCGGGATGACTCTCCCGACGGGAAATGGACGGCCTTTGTGAAAGACCACAACGTCTTCTTGCGCTCCAGGGACGACGACGGAGAGATCCAGTTGAGCACCGACGGCGGTGCCGAGGGCAGCTACGGGATGCTTCAGCGGGCACCGGACGGCAAGACTCTGGTCGCCTTTCGCATCGAACCGGGTGACCGAAAAGAGGTGCACTTGATTGAATCGTCACCCCGGGGAGGTGGCCGAGCCGTACTGCGTTCTCGTCCGTATGCATTGCCGGGTGACAAGTTTGCCTCCTATGAGCTGAACCTTTTCGACGTGGCCGGCCGGAGACAATTGAAGCCGAAGGTGGACCGGATCGATCTCGGCCGCCCTCGCCTGCGCTGGAACCGTGACGGTCGCCGTTTCACCTACGAGAAAATGGATCGCGGCCACCAGCGGTTTCGGCTGATCGAGGTCGATTCACACACCGGCGAGGTCCGCAACATCATCGACGAAAAGACCGACACGTTCATCTGGACCGCCCACACCGAGAACGTCGCCCTGCGCCGCGTCAATTGGATCTCCAACACCAGCGAGATCGTTTACGCTTCGCAGCGCGACGGCTGGCGGCACTTGTACCTGGTGGACGCGGACACCGGGGAAATCAAGACCCAGATCACCAAGGGCGAGTACGTCGTCCGGGCCATTGATCGCATCGACGAGCAACAGCGACAGATCTGGTTTCGCGCCGGCGGCATGAATCCGGGCATGAATCCGGGCCACGACCCGTATTTGATGCACTACTATCGCGTCAACTTCGACGGCTCAGGGCTGGTGGCGCTCACCGAGGGCAACGGCTACCACTCGGTACAGTATTCGCCGGATCGCCGGTACCTGATCGATACCTACAGCCGCGTGGACATGGCCCCGGTGCACGAGCTGCGGTGGACCTCGGACGGCAAGCTGATCTGCGAGCTGGAGAAGGCGGATATCTCGCAGCTTGAAGAGGGCGGGTGGGAGCCGCCGGAAGCGTTCGTCGCCAAAGGACGCGACGGGAAGACGGATATTTGGGGTATTATCTGCCGGCCGCGCGATTTCGACCCGAATAGGAAGTATCCGATCATCGAAGACATTTACGCGGGACCGCAGAGTGCGTACGTGCCCAAGACGTTCAGCAGCTCGCGGCGCTATGCTTCGCTGACGGAGCTGGGCTTGATTGTCGTGAAGATCGACGGGATGGGCACGGCCCATCGCTCCAAGGCGTTTCACGACGTGTGTTGGAAGAACCTCAAGGACGCGGGATTCCCTGACCGTATCCTCTGGATGAAGGCCGCCGCGAAGAGATACCCCTACATGGATATCAGCCGCGTCGGTGTCTACGGCAACTCCGCGGGTGGGCAGAACGCCGCGGGCGCCGTGCTGTTCCACGGCGAATTCTACAAGGCCGCCGTGGCCTCGTGCGGCTGCCACGACAACCGGATGGACAAGGCCTCGTGGAACGAGCAATGGATGGGCTATCCGGTCGGGCCGCAGTACGCCGAGAGCTCCAACGTCACCAACGCCCACCGGCTCCGCGGCAAGCTGCTGTTGATCGTCGGCGAGCTGGACAACAACGTCCCGCCCGAATCCACCATGCGGTTTGTCGACGCCCTGATCAAGGCCGACAAGGACTTCGACTTGCTGGTCATTCCCGGCGGCGGCCACGGCATGGGGGGCTCTTACGGCCGGCGGCGGATGCAGGACTTCTTCGTGCGTCACTTGCTCGGCGTCGAGCCGCCCGATCGCAACGTCGGGGTCCGCGGAGAAAGACAAGGACCAGAACAGCAGCGGCTCGGAGGGTCTTGAGACGGTGCTGCCGCTGAAGTCCCGACGGCCGAACGCCACCGGCGAGTTCATCCACAAAGAGGGCGGCTATGCGGGCCAGAGGTTTCGCGTGGTCGTGGAGGCAGACCCGACGGCAGTCGCACCGGCACCGGCTAAGACGTCGGCAGCGAAATAGCTTCGCGGAGTCCTTGGGGCGGTCGCCAATACCTTAGCGCGGCACAGCCGCAGCCAAAACCTGGTTCCCAAGCTCCAGCTTGGGAACCGACCTTCCTTGAAGCTTTGCTTCGGAGGCTCGCCGATATACGTTCCTCTGGGAAGCGGAGCTTCCCGGAAGTGCGTGCCCAAGCTGGAGCTTGGGCACGAGTTGCGATGGAACTCTGAGGACATTTCCTCAATCACGAGATCTAATGGCATAAAGGAATCCGAAATCTCTCGCGAAGATCCGCCCGCCCGGCCGTCGGTTACGGGCCGATGCGGATGGTTTGGATCTCGAAGGGGCCGATATCGCTGGAGATCGTGGCGTTGTCGATGGGGAGGGTTTTTGGGGACCTTCCGGGAGGTCTTCGGTGAGGCGGACCAGCGTGACCTTTCCAGCGGGCTGGAAGCCGCATTTTACGCGGGCCTGGACCTTGCGACCGGCCGTCTGGAACAGCCGGATCACCATGCCGCGGCAGAATCCCTGGAGGCCGATCCGCAGGCCGTCTCGGGCCGTGCCCTTTCGGGCGGCTCCGCAGCAGCCGATCCGCCCACCATGGCAAGCAGTAGCACTGCGGCTCCCGGCATGGTGACCGAGTTGAATCGCGGGAGCGGAATTGTCATGGTTTTCTCTCCGTCGTCATGAACACGTTTCCATGCATCGCCCCGTTGGCGCTGTGCACCTGGAAGTAGGTGGGCGAGCCGCCTTCGCCGTTGGCGTTTTTCACCCCGTAGGCGAAGCATCGGCGCGCGGCGTCCAGGTAGTCGCCTCGGCCCGTCAGCCGGAAGGCCAGCGCCAACACGTCGGCGGCCAGGACGTTGTAGTGGCTGCACCGGCCGTTGCCGACCACGCTCCCGTCGGGCTGCGGCGTGACGGTGTAGAAGATACCCCTTTGCGGGTGGGCGCTTTTGCGGAGCGTCTCGGCGTGTGCCAGCAGGTACGCCTTGGCCGGCGCATCGTCGGGGAACATCTCCACGTAACGGGCCAGGGCCTCCATGTAGAAAAGCGACGACCAGAGCGAGATGGCCCTGTGCTTCCGCGGCCTGCCGTCGAAGGCGCAGCTTCTGATTTGCCAACGCGCGCGCTGGAGGTACTTCCGGTCGCCGGAAAGCAGATACCCTTCCAGCAGCCGGTTGAGCGTGCAGCCGTCGCCGCGCCAGCCCATGCGGTTGTTCCGCTCCGGCGGGCCGGGGTCTTTCTGGGGAGACATGTACTCCGCCAAGGCGTTTTCGGCGATCTCCAGGCAGGCGTCGTGCGACTTCCAATCGCCGGTTAGGTAGTATAGGGCCGCCGTGCCGCGGGCCCCGAACGAGAGGTCCTTGGTGAAGTGGTTGTAGTTGCGGTGCGGGTTCTTGTGGCCCGGCTCGGCGTGCAGCGAATGTGCCCAGACCCCACCCTTGACGAAGTGAAGTCCGGGATAGTGGGGCTGGTGGTGGACGTCGATGTCGCGGGTGTGCTTGTCGCCGGCCACGAACAGGTCCCACCACGTGGGGTTGAGCGTTCGGGCGTACTGCTGCGCCATCCGATAGTCGAGATCGTACTTCATGCCCCACTGGCCCGAGGGGGCCTCGAAGTCGATCGGTACGTCGCCGTAGTCCATCCAGCCGTAGAACTGGTTTTCCTCCCGGCGGCTGGGCAGGCTGGGGCC
This sequence comes from uncultured Planctomycetaceae bacterium, assembly GCA_964618095.1. Taxonomy (GTDB): domain Bacteria; phylum Planctomycetota; class Planctomycetia; order Pirellulales; family Thermoguttaceae; genus CAZUAM01. The sequence continues at coordinate 4,930 of CAZUAM010000379.1, forward strand.
TTGCGGCACGCCCTTGGGGAAGACCCCGATGGCCGAAAGATTGCGGACCTCGTACGCCCGGTAGTTTTCCATGTCCGGCGGGTGTAGATGGCCGAGGGCCCGGGTCTTGGCGAGCCACCGGGGGGAAGGTTCCAACCGCAGCGGATCGGAGAAACCGACGGCAACTGCCTGGTTGCCGTCGTCGGACGCCGCGCCGGCATGGAAGAACAGCAGCACCTCGTGTGTCTTGTGCTCGCCGCTGCGGAGCGGATAATCCGCCGCATACCGGCCGGGAAACAGGCCGATCTCGACCGTACCCTCCTTGTCGGCAGAGAGGGCCTTCGGGTAGTTCTGCCAGAAGTCCTCGATGCCCACGGTCAGCCCTTTGCCAGCATCGGAGAGGTCGAGCCAGCCCAACGCCCGCCCGCCGCCGGCCGCTTCCACGCCGCCGAGGAACGTTCGGTAGCCTGGGAACGTCACGTAGCTGTTTGGCCGGGGATGAAACTTGGGGGCCCGGTAACGGTCCCAGTGCTCGCCGCCGCTGGAGTCCTGGTAGATCTCGGCCTTCGCGGTCAACGGAGCCATGAGGGGCCGGCTCTGCGAATCTCCGCCGAGACAGACCCGGCTCGGCCGGCCCAGCACCAGCGGCAGGCGGAGGGCCATCTCGTCGAAGAAGACGCAGTTGATGCCGCCGATGTCGGCATTTCGGGCGTTGCCGGTTGAGGTGCGTCCGCCGTGATTGTTGTTTTCCAGCGTAAAGGCCAGCTTCACCCGTCCGCTGCCCGCGTAAAAGTGATACCACGCCGTGTATTCCAGGACGGGCGCGGCGGCCGGACCGAGCGAGCCCTTCAGCCGGATCACGCTCCTGAGCGGGCCGCGCTCCAGCACGATGGCCTCCCGCACGCTTTCACTGGTGGCCGAGTAGCCGTCGGGGATGGTGCGAAAGGTGTAGACGTCGCCCTTTGCCGGCCACGCATATTGCAGCCACGCGTCGGCGGGGATGGAGACCAGCCCGTCAGTGCCGGCAAAGTCTTTCAGATAGGCCCCGCGGCCCACGCGGCCCCCCTTTCCGTCAGTTACCTCGTACTCGCGGGGCGACGTGAAGCGCAGGGTGTAGTCTTCCATCCCGGCCTGCGGGGAACAGGCCACGTAAATCAGGTACGAGCGGCCCTTGTTTGCCGCGCCGGGGATCGGGCGGGTGACCATCGGTTTCAGCCCCCGCAGCACGGCGCCATATCGCGGCCGGTCGGCGTTCGGCCTGGGCACGACAACCGTCCCGTCCGCAAGCCGCACCTCTTGAAAGAGGTCGAAGACCCTCTTGCTGATGCAAAACAGGGCGGCGCCGGTGTGTACCGTGTACGCGTCATCGCTCTTTTCAATCCGAACCGCCGCTGCCGGCTTTGCCCTGGCTGAAATCCCGTCGCCGTATTCGAGTGTGTACGTCTGGCGCGCGTTGGCCTCGATGTCGGCCTGAAAGTCTACCAGCAACCAGCGGATGCTCTTGTCCGGGCGCCAGAGGCCCGTGGCACGGAATTGGGCCGGAACCTCCTTCCCGTGGAACACGAGACGCACCTGTTCTGCGCTTTGCAGTTCACCCTTGGGAAACGGGACGCCGAAGGTCACCGGCTCGCCACGGCGTGCCGCGCCTTGCCGCTCGACGACGCTCAGCTCGACCATGTCTGCCGCCAGGGCGCTGGCGCAGGTCACCAGAAGAACCACAGTCGGCGGAAACGACGCCCACGCGCTATACAATGTCCACTTCCCGTTCATGGTCAGGTTCTCCGATTGCATGGTCAGATGTTCTGAAGTTGCCACAGTGCTTGTGGTTGGCAGGACATCGGAACGATCCGGTCCGGGGTCTGCCATCTGCCCGTTACTGCGACTTCTCGATGGCCGTGCGGTAGTAGGCGTCGTCGTGCTTCTGCTTCCACCCGTCGGTCGGTGCATCGAGGGTCGGCCGGTGCTTGGCCCACATCTCGTTGACGAAGGTGTCCCAGGCCTGACCTTGTCGCGCCCACTGCTTGTCGTGGTCGTTGCCGGTCGCTTTCTTGATGGTCTTCACAAAGGCACCGTCGTCCTCATACATCCAGCGGTCGACGTAATCGAAGAAGGCGTCGTGGCCCCAGGCCTTCTCGGCGTGCATCAGCCGCAGGGCCAGGGCCTGGGCGACCCAGCCCACACTGGTGCAGCAGCGGCGATAGGCCTCGCTGGTGTTCTGGCCTCCCTTCCACTGCGAGGGGTGCAGGTCTACGCCGTTAACTGATTTTCTTGCTGAAGTGTCTTAAGTTCTTTGGCATCTTG
>CAZUAM010000380.1:0-7208 GCA_964618095.1 uncultured Planctomycetaceae bacterium
AACCCCAACTCACCAAAACGCCATGAATTCACCCACAGATTCTGGCGAAGACCCGTTAATACTACAGCGCACGGTGTTCTTGCAGAGTTGGCATAACTCGGAGTGATTCAATAACTTAGGACGCGCGCGTGCGAAGTCCTTGCCACACCGTTTAGCGGGCGGGCTTGCCCGCCGTGAAATCACCGGGAGTTTTCAATGCATTCCACGGCGGGCAAGCCCGCCCGCTAAACAGGAACGTTGCGAAACCCTGCGCTGTAGTGTTAAACCACATGACGTTATTGTACCCTCTCACAGACCGCACGCTCAGATCTTCTCAGAGGCCAACCTGCCCACCATGCAGACGTCGCTGTCAAACATTCGGCCGTCCGGAAGCGGGCCACGCCGCGTTGAGTCGGCGATGTTCCACGTCATCTCGCTCGCCGAGCCTTCACTGGCCAACACCCGTGGTTGGGGGGCCATATGGCGGTGGCTGGTCGGCATATGCTTTATGCTGGGGAGGCCAAAGTCGCTGGGCCAATTCAGGGGATTGCCGTGAACGATATTGCCGAGATCGAGTTTGTGTCCTACTGCGAGTCCGTTCCCAAGGCGCTTGATGCCGTCGGTGCCGCGCAGGCGCTGAAACAGCAGACGGCAGTTATTATCAAGCCCAACCTGATCAACGCGTCGCCTTTCCCGATCACCACGGCGGCCCAGTGCGTCGAGGCCGTGATCGAATACGTGCGGTCCTGCTCGGAGGCCGTGATCGTCATCGGCGAAGGCTGCGGCGACTCGAAGCTGGAGACCGACGAGGTGTTCGACCGCCTGGGGTACAGAGAATTGGCCCGGCGGCAGGCGGTCGAACTGGTCGACCTGAACCACGCCCCGCTGAGGAAACTGGAAGACAGGAACCGCCCGGTGTTCAAGGAAATGTATCTGCCCGAGATCGCCTTGACGCACTACCTGATTTCCGTCCCCGTGCTCAAGGCCCATTCTTACTCGAAGATTACGGGCACTTTGAAGAACATGATGGGGCTGGCCCCGCCCAAGCACTATTCGGGACGGTTCGGCACCTGGAAGAAGGCCGTCTTCCACGGCAGGATGCACCAGTCGATCATCGACCTGAACCAGTATCGCACCCCCGACCTCTCGCTGATGGACGCCACGGTCGGGATGCCCGACTATCACCTCGGCGGAGCCCACTGCGACCCGCCGCTGAGCCGACTGCTCGCAGGTTTCGATCCGCTTAAAGTGGACCGCAGGAGCGCAGAATTGCTGGGACTCAAGTGGGGGAGCATTCCGCACTTGAAGTAGGAAGGCAACCGCCCGGGGCTACCCGGTCCTTTTTCCTCCCCGAGGCGCCTTTCTGGGCATTGCCGCCTACCTTCAGGGAGACAGTGCCCGGGGTGGCGCTTGAAAAAGCCCGGTTCTGCCTCTTGCGGTGATCGGTTCTGCACGTTTGTGCTTGGTCATTTCCTCAGGATCTCTTTCACCGCCGCAATCACGCTGGCCGCGTCGGCTTCCAGGGGGACGTCCTGCTGGGTGGCACTCTGAAGGTCCTTGATCCGGCAGGTGCCGGTGGCGAACTCGTTCTCGCCGGCGATCAGCGCCACGCGGAAGCCGCGGCGGTCGGCGTACTTGAGTTGCTGGCCGAGCTTCTTGGGCTCGGGAAAGACCTCGACGCCGACGCCGGCGGCCCGGACCGCGGCGGCCAGCTTGAGATAGTCGTGCAGCCGGCCCTGCTGGAAGTAGGCGACGAAGACCGGGGCCGGCGTGGCGACCTTCTCGACCATGCCCAGCTCTTCCATGGCCGCCAGCAGACGGTCCAGGCCGAGCGAGGCCCCCACGCCGGGCAGCTCTTGCTTGGTATACAACTCGGCCAGGTTGTCGTACCGACCGCCGGAACAGACGCTGCCGATCTCCGGCAGGGCGCTGAGATAGGTCTCGAAGACCGTGCCGGTGTAGTAGTCCAAACCGCGGGCGATCGAGACGTCGAGCCTCAGGCGATCCTCCGGCACACCGGCCGCCCGAATCCCGTCGAGGATCTCTTTGAGCCGGGCCGTGCCTTCCGTGCCCGTGCTGCTACCGGCCACCAGAGTGTCCACCTGGCGAACCACCTCATCGTTGGTGCCGGAGATTTCGGAGAGTTGCAGGATCTGGCGGGCCTGCTCGGGCGTGGCATCGGCGGCGGCCTCGATCTCTTCGGCCACGCGCTGCGGACCGATCTTGGAGAGCTTGTCCAACGCACGGAGCACGGGTGTGGCCCGGTCGGCCAGGTCGAGTCGTTCGAGCACACCGCTAAGCACCCGGCGGTTGTTGATGCGGATGGTAAAGTCACTGAAACCGATCGCGCGGAACAGGTCGTGGATTACCAGGGCGGTCTCCACGTCGGCGGCCGGCGAACGGGTGCCGATGGTGTCGAAATCGCACTGCATGAACTCGCGGTAGCGGCCGTGCTGTGGGTTCTCGCCGCGCCAGACCGTGGCGATGTGGTAACGCTTCAGCGGAATGCCCAGCCTGTTGATGTGCTCTGCGGCGAAGCGTGCCAGCGGCACGGTCAGGTCGAACCGCAGGCCGACCCAGCGGCCGCCGTGGTCCTGGAACTTGTAGAGCTGCTTGTCGGTCTCTTCCCCGGCTTTGCCCTGGAGGATCTCCAGATACTCCAATGCGGGCGTGTCGATGGGGCTGAACCCGTACGAGCGGTAGACGCGGCGGGCCGTGTCGATCAGCCGCTCCCGGGGGATCATCACCTCGGGCGGATAGTCGCGGAAGCCCTTGAGCGTGCGGGGGGTGATGCGTTGGGTTTCGTCCACGGGTGCAAGGGTTGAGAGTTGAGGGTTGAGAGTTGAGAGTTGAGGTTTATCTGGTTCCCAAGCTCCAGCTTGGGAACCCAGGGGTCCGTACGTGAAAATGGGGATCTATTCTTCGACGGCCCGCTCACTTCGGCTTCGGGCTGCGCAATCCGTGTCCCGGGCGCGGGCCGAGGACGGCTTCGGCGTACTCTTCCACCTGTTCTGGCGTCTCCCAGTAGTGATCGTAGACCCACTCGTCCTCGTATTCGCAATCCTTGACGGTATAGTCGCGGCAGATCTGGGGCCGGGTCTGGTAGTTGCTACAGAGGTTGTCGTCCCGGAGGTATTTGCAGCGGTTGTGGACCAGCAGGTACCAGCAATCGTCTTCGATGAACACGGTGGCCCGCTCGTGGAGCAAGTACCAGCGGATATATTCGAAATCCTTCCAGGTCTCGGGCGTGTCGATGGGCAGGGCAAAGTAGCAGCAGCACTTGGCCTCGCAGTAGCTACAGAGGATCTCTCCCGGCTTGAGGTCTTCGCGGTGCGGCTTGCGTTTCCGCTTGCGGGCGGGGACGGCGGTCAAGGTGGCGTCGGCCATGGGTTTCTCTCCGGCGAGAACTCTGAAGCACTGCCCAGTCTCTTCTAAAGCATTGCCCAGTCTCTATTACCAAGGCGAAATAGCCGGGTCGCAACGCGGCCCGGGAAAAACCCGCCAAAACGGTGGATCTCCGGGTCGCGTTGCGACCCGGCTATTGCGGTCACCTACTTGTGACACTTTGCACAGCTACTGAGAGTAGCAAACCGGGACAAAACCGAAAAGGGGACTGTCGGGCGAAAGACCTATTGTCGGGTGGGTCGCCGGGCTGGTAAGCTGTTGGGCCGAGGGGCCAGCCATGGAATCAGCTCGGAGAAAACCCGCCAAGAAGCGACCGCCGCCGGCCACGGCGGGCCGGAAGCTCCGTTTCGACCCGGCCCACCTGCCCCGGCCCCAGCCGCCGCATCGGATCTCGGGCAAGGGCCGGCCCGGCGACCGCTGAGCAGAAAGCCGCGACCGGCGGTCGCGGCAGCGCAAGAGGCGCGACCACCGGTCGCGGCAGCGCAAGAGGCGCGACCACCGGTCGCGGCTTTATGTGGTGGCCGTTCAATACGGCTGGTCTGCCGCGGGACCGACGGTCGGTGGATTCACGCCCTGGTCGAGCGAATCCAGCGTGTCGAAGATGGCGCCCGTTCCGAAGCCCTCGCTGCCTGCGGTGCTCTGCGCGCCCGGTCGCAGGAAGTCGTGCAGCTCCAGCACGGCCGGGGCGGTCAGGAGGATCAGCGCGGCCGGGGCAAAGCAAAACAGGATCGGCAGGACCAGCTTGACCGGTATCTTGTTGGCCTGGGTCATGGCCGACTGACGCCGCGAAACACGCAGGTGGCTGGCCTGCTCGTTCAGCGATCCGGCCAACTGCGTACCCAACTGGGTGCCGCGGCTGAGCAGGCCGACCAATTGACGGACCTCGGGCAGGTGGACGCGGGTGGAGAGATCGGCCAGTGCCTGCTTGAGGCTGCCCAGCTCGGCCTGCCGCTTCAGGATCAGCAGCTCTTCGGCCAGTTGCGGGCAACTGCTGATTTGGCCGGCCACGTGCTCGAGACTCTCGCTCAGTCCCAGGCCGCCACTGGAGCACATGCTGAGCATGTCGATCACGTCGGGCAGACCCTGGCGGATCTGCTGCATACGCCGGCGGCGGCGAAAGAAAACGTACAGACGCGGCATGATCGACAACGTTCCGGCGGTCACGCCCCCGGCAAACAGGATCCGCCACGTCTGGTCCGACTCGGCCATCACCGCCCAGACTCCGGCCCCCAGCAGCGGTAGCGCCAGCAGCACGAACCGCAAGGCGTAGATCGTGGTCCGAGCCGCGGGGCTGTAGAGACCGGCCTGCCGGAGTAAAAGCCGGAAGTCCCGGCGCTCCTTGGCCGACTCCGGAATCTGGGCGGCCAAGGCCGGCGTCAAGGGGCCGAAGACGCCCTCGCTGGCCGGTTCGTCTCCCAATGGCCCCCGGCCCATTCGACTGATTCGCACCTCTTGCCGGGCGGGTTTGCGGGTGCAGATTCGGGCGATCAGGAAAAACGCCGCCGTGCCGACGAGAAACGCGACGGTCGATGGCTCGCTGAGCAGCGTGGACAATGTAGTCATTGCAGCGATGCTTTCAAGGGGTTCTTCAAATCGGCCAGGTGGAGTTGCGCTATTTGGGGCATAGACTGTTTAGCCGCCGCGGCCACGCGGCGGAACACCGTGGCGTGGCCGCCGGGGCTAAACACATAGCTGTCCTCGAACTCACGAAATCCAGCCTAGAAACGCACCTTCAAGGTCCGCCACACGCAGACGATGCCCAACAGTTGCAGCACGGCGGCGGTCAGCAGCAGCCAGGGGCCCAACCGGTGGCTGCGGAAGGCCTCGAGGTACTCGGGCCGAAGCCAGGCCAGCGCCGCCACCGCGGCCAAGGTCCCCAGCGTCAGCCCGATCACCGAGAACCGGCTGGCGGCGGTCACGGCCTTGACGTGGCCGTACAACTCGTGCCGGTCCCGGGCTGAGCCGGCCAGCCGCTGGGCCAGCAGCGAGAGGTTTCCGCCCGTCTGCCGGTGAACCAGCACCGCGGTGGTGAAGATCTTGAACTCCGGCAGGGGGATCCGCCTGGCCATCCGGTCCAGCACGGCCACGGGCGAGTGGCCCAGCTTCAATTGCGAGACGCAGTAACCGAACTCTTCACTGAGTGGCGCGGGTGCCTCCGCGGCGACCAGCTCGGCGGCCTGCTCGAGGGTCTGACCGGCGCGGATGCCGTCGGCCAGGAGTTCCAGGGTCTCGGGCAGGTTCTTTTTCATCGCTCGCAGACGCCGGGCCCGGCAGAAAGCCCACCAGGCAAGCGGCAACCAGCACCCCAACAGCAACCCGACGGCACCGGCCGGCAGGTTTTCCAGTAGCACCAGCGGCACCGCACAGCCGACCACGGCCAGGCCGGCGACGATCAACAGGGCGGTTTGCCCGTCGAGCCGGGTGCCGGAACTTTCGATCAGGCCGTAGAAGGTCCGATCGATCCAGCCGGCCGGTTTTTGCACCGTCGGGCTGCTCGGAGTACTGCGCAATCCTCGAAGCGCCAGTCCCAACCGCCGATCCAGGTTCTCGTCCGGTCGTTTGAGGTCCCGCACCAACAGGACCACGGCCAGCAAGGTGCCGGTGGCGGTGATAAACGAGACCAGTGCAACCACGGCCAGCGGAGTAGTCATTGCAGGGGCTCCCGGGGTGCCGAACCGTTGGTCTTGGCAGTGGAGAGGGTGCGTTTTTGGAAGAGGGCTTCGGGCAGTTCGATCCCCAGTTGTTCCAGCCGCAGGCGGAGGTTGGGGACGTTCCCGGCAGCGTAGAAATGGCCCTTGGCCCTGCCTTGCTCGTCCACGCCCGTCTGCCGGAAGCCGAAAACCTCCTGCATCCGGTAGTCGCCCTCGGCCATTGCGGGGTTTTCCAGCCCCGAGATTTCGGAGACGCGGATCACGCGTCGCACGCCGCCTTTGAGCCGGGCCAAGTGGACCACCATGGTGATGGCCGAGGCGATGTATCGGCGGACCACGGAGACGGGCAGGTCGAAGCCGGCCATGCTGACCATGACTTCCAATCGCGACAGGGCGTCGTGGGTGTCGTTGGCGTGGATCGTGGTCAGCGAACCCTCGTGCCCGGTGTTCATTGCCTGCAACATGTCCAGGGCTTCACCGCCGCGGACTTCACCCAGGATGATGCGGTCGGGCCGCATCCGCAAGGCGTTGCGGACCAGGTCGCGGGGGGTGACCTGGCCCTGGTCTTCGGAATTGGGGATCCGCGTCTCCAGGCTGACGACGTGTTTTCGCCGCAGCCTGAGTTCGGCCGAATCCTCGATGGTCACCAGGCGTTCGTCGGCCGGCACGTAGGCCGAAAGGTTGTTCAGCAGGGTGGTCTTTCCGGAGCCGGTCCCCCCGCTGATCATCAGGTTGATCCGGCCTTCGACCGCCGCCTTCAACAGGCTGACGATTTCCGGGCAGATCGAGCCGAAGGTGAGCAGGTCGGCCATCTCGAGCGGCTGGTGGCCGAAACGGCGGATGGAAAGCACCGGACCGTTCAGCGCCAGCGGCGGGATGATGGCGTTCACACGGGAGCCGTCCGGGAGCCGGGCATCGACCATCGGCGACTGCTCGTCGATCCGGCGTCCCACCTGCGAGACCACCCGCCGGATGATCTGCATCAGGTGTTCCTCGTCGGCGAAGACGGTGTTGGTTTCCTGCAAACGGCCCAGCCGCTCCACGTAGACCTCCCCCGGCCCGTTGACCAGGACGTCGGTCACGTCGGGATCCTGCATGTACGGTTCCAGCGGTCCCAGGCCGAACGACTCGGCCATCAGCTCATCGACCAGCCGCTCTTCGTCGAGGCTGGAA
>CAZUAM010000381.1:0-7196 GCA_964618095.1 uncultured Planctomycetaceae bacterium
GAAACCGTCGACAGGAGACGTTCTTCCACGACGACGACTATCAAGCCTATCTGGACCTGATGGCCCAGTGGTGCGGCGAGCACCAAGTAGCGGTCTGGGCCAGCCCTGTGAAGGTGCATTATTAGCGTAGCAAACGACTACTGTCAATTGGGTTAGGACGATTGTTGCCTGGTCGATAGAATTGCCACCTCGCGGTATTCGAGGGGGATGGATTCCTTTGAGGAGGTGACAAGGATGTTGCTTGGCAAGCCTTTTGCGCGGTTTATGGAAGAGAGCCCGATTTCGGTTATGATGCGAGGTATCGTCGAATACGCATTTGAGGCAAAGCGGCTAGATGATCTTTTCGAAGATACTGCTGAGGCGCAGTACACGCGCACGTTGCATTTTTCAACCGTAGCAGATTTGATGAGCGAAGTTGTCTTCGATATCAGTCCGTCCATCGGTGCGGCCTATCAGGCCAACATCGGTGAGATGACCGTATCCCGCAAGTCGGTGTACAACAAGCTTAACGGGATCGAACCTCGGATTTCGGCGGCCTTGGTTGAGGACAGCGTGACTCGATTCGCGCCTGTCATCGAGAAACTTGGGGCGACGCTCCCGCCGTTACTGCGAGGATACCACACGAAGATTCTCGACGGCAACCATTTTTCGGCGACGGAACATCGCATCGAAGAGTTGAGGACCATCGGCGATGCTCCGTTGCCGGGCAAGGCGTTGGTCGTCTTGGACCCGCTATTGAAGTTGGCGACGCACGTCTTCCCTTGTGAAGACGGCCATGCGCAAGAACGATCACTGTTGGACCAAGTACTGCCCTGTGTGGAAAAGGGGGACTTGTGGATCGAAGACCGGAATTTCTGCACGCTGGGCTTCTTGTTCGGCATCCGATCGCGTGGGGCGAAGTTTCTGGTTCGTCAACACGCCAACCTACCCGGCCGCTTGCGCGGCAGACGCAAATACGTGGGTCGCATCGAAACCGGGAGAGTCTACGAGCAATCCATGGAGATTACCGATCCGAAGACCGGGGAGACGTTGGCAATCCGACGAATCACCGTCAAACTGTACCAACCGACGCGGGACGGTGACACTGAGCTCCACATCTTGACCAATGTTCCCCGAAGTGCCGCCAACGCGTGTAAGCTGGCTAATCTGTACAGGAAACGCTGGACAATCGAAACCATGTTCCAAGAACTGACGGAAACGCTCACCTGCGAAATCAAGACCCTGGGTTACCCCAAGGCGGCAGTATTCGCATTCTGTCTGGCACTTGTCGCCTACAACGGCATTTCGGTGATCAAGGCCGCATTACGTTCCGTGCATGGGACGGACACGGTGGAGGAGAACGTATCGGGATATTATCTTTCTCTGGAGATCTCCAAGACCTATACGGGAATGATGATTGCCATTCCACCAAAGCACTGGACCGTGTTTCGAGACATGAGCGTTGATCAACTCGCCAGGGTACTCAAAAAGCTGGCCCACTATGTTGAGCTATCGAAATATCAAAAGCACCCGCGCGGACCAAGGCAACCAAGACCAGAACGAACCTATGCAGGAAGATCCAACCACGTATCAACGGCTCGCATTCTCGCAAAGAGAAACACCGCTACCTGACACCTTCACAGGGCTGGCTCTTAGGGTTCCACGTTCGCCCATAAATCCTGAACCCTGACCACTGAACCCTCTCGTCGGTCTGAGGCGAAGCCGCGTTAGCTCATTGTCCGTGGAGGACCCAATCATGGTGGGCGGGCGCTTCTCGAACGTGCGCTCAGCCGCTCGAGTTCTGCGGTCCGTTTCTCGATCGGTCCGTGCTCTCGCAACACGTGCCAGATGAACGGGCCATCATAGTTGAACAAGTTGGCGTCGGGGTCCGTGTATCTTTGCAGAAGCGGAATTTTGCCGTGTTGATCCCCATGTTGGCTAAGCCACCGGTGCAGATGGCACTGGACACACCAAAAGCCGGCATCTCGAGAAGGATCGATTCGCTCACATTCTCCAATTACGTACTCGACCATGGAAAGGGCCTGCCGATGACGCAGATTCAGGAAGAGCACCCCGGCATTGATATCGTGCTCACCCTGACGGCCCCCGCGGCAGGCAATCAGCATTTTTTCCGGGGACTTCTCGATGATGCTTTCCAGCCTCTTGCCGTGATCCATCACCAGGGCGTCGCTGTCGAGCCAAAGCGCCCAGTCGAACCGCCCGGCCTTGATCTCGCGCCGGATCAGGTAATACCGGTTGAAACTGGACGTATGCGGGATCGGAGAGAGATTGCCGACGTACGTATGATAAGCGTACCCATGTTTCTCTGCATACTCCCGATTCGTGGCGCTTGTGGCGCGCAGCAGGGGCAAGTACAGCACATCGCACGATTGCAAGATGACGATCGCCGGCGCGTCGGTGGGCGGCCGTGAAGCGACTTCGAGCAGGTGGTCGATCGCGAACGCCCGCAGACGTTCCGCCTTTGCCAACGTGCAGCCCCGGCAGCCACCCGCGGCGGCAATCCTGCCGCTGATCTTGTAGAGCAGTGACGCCGTGACGGAATGGATCCGGTTCCTTGCAGGTGGCCCCAAGCGGCGGCAACGCTCGCACGCTTCGCGCGACACGGGAAGGGAAACCCGGTCAGTGCGGAGGATCCCGTCGAGAAAGCGACATCTGGCAACTTCCGCCGATCCTCGCCGCTCAACGCGCCATCGGAACGGACAGGCTTCGACCACGTGACTCATCTGCGCTACCCGCATAAGGCATGAGAGGTTTGTCGGCCGCAGCCGTGCAGCAAGATACGCCCGCCGGCGACGTCCCGTGCGATCTCGCCGGGCGACTCCGGGGCGGCTCTCAGGCAGCACGTTCGGCAGTCCCCATCATTCCAGATCTCCTGCAAAAGGATCGGCTCGGCGGCTTCCCTGAGCCCGTGCGTTCGGCCAAAGAGTGCTGCTATCACCGATGTGCTGAGCCAGGCTCGGCACGGGGAACGATACCCCCAGTCGATGAGCCTTCACCCAGTTGTGGATCACGTCGTCGATGCAGCACGCCCACGCCGGATCCGCCGCCCAGCGGTGTTCGAATACCGCTCGATCAAGCACAAAGGCCTTCGCCACTTGCGGCGGAAACACCAGAGCGTGGGCGCCGGCCCGCCACGCCCGCCGGGAGCAGTGCCAGCCCGGTTTGGGCGGCGGATCCAGCTTGGGGGAAAAGAGCGAAACCAGGCCCGTGAAACGCCCAGGCCAGAGCACCTCCTGGAGATACTCTCGGAGCGACTCCCGGTCGAAAAAAATCACGTCGTCCTGCACGATCATGTACGCGTCGGCGTACGGTTGGCGCATCAGCAGCTCCATCAGGGCAAGATAGTAATTCGGCCAGGCTCCCGTCCTCCGGTCACGAAACGTGCCGGGGACGTCGAGGAACGGCTGAGAGATTCGCACGGCGGAGTCCACGAACAGGTAGGGTTTCTCCCACCCCGAGCGGATGAGGCTGCCCAGGCAAACCTCCAAAGTCGGCTCCCGACGGGGAGCGGTCGTCACGCCCACGGCCCAACGGCGGACTTCCCGCCCTCGCCGCACGCGCGGACGGGGAACCAGTTGCAGAAGCGTCCTCGAAGCGGCGCGGCGGGGAACGATCGGCTCTGGGTGCTCCCGGTAAACAAGATGCAGCGATCGCGCGGCCGTCTGGCCCGCCTCCTTGATCCGCTTGAGGTCCAGGCCGGCTGGCGCCGCGGCGAGAATCCGTTTGCTCGCGTCGTACAGCAGCGATGCGACCACGGGATTGAGGTTCTCTTCCGAGGGCGGAAACGACTGACAGCAAGCTTCGCAGGCATCGCGCCGTACCCGCGACCACCGGTCGTCGTGGCAATCCAGTAGCACCTTCACGAGCTTGCAGGCCGACAGTTCCGTGCCGTCTTCGCAACGAACGCCGCGGCGGAACTTGCACGTCTCCACCGTGGGTAGCCTTCTTCTGTTGCGGTACATGTCGCCGGTCGTTTCTTCCGAAGGGTCCGCCGGAACGTTTCGGGGTCCTGGTTGGGTCCCGGCTGAAAGGAGCTTACCTCACCAGTCGTTCCCGAAGCAGAGGCCGGGACCGCTCCCAGCTATGCTCCCGGAGGACAAACCCGCGCGCCCGCTCGCTGGCCTCGGCGATATCCGTTTCGTACAGCGCCTCCAGAGTTTCGGCCAAGTCGGCGGGGGCGACCCGATTGGCCGTAATCGGGTGAGTTCCGTAGACCGAGACGAGTTCGGTCTCCGCCACCGGGACCGCCTTCAGCGGCCGGTATTCGTTCATGGGCGGGGCGTCGGTGGTCACTAACGGCAAGCCCGCAGACTGACATTCCAAGAGCTGCAAGCCCAGTCCTTCCCAGTGGCTGGGCTGAACACAGACGTCGCCGTCTTCGTACAGTTGCTCATTCCTCCAGGGCGCCTTCCGCAACGCGACGTTCCGCGGCGGCGGCGGCACGTCGTGTCGTTGGGAATACACAATGAAGGGAACCCGAGGGATCTTGGCCGCCGCCTGGAATAAGACGTCACACCCTTTCCGCCGGTATTCCGTGAGCGTGCCGTTCGGCCTTCGCGCGGGGGAACCTCCGGTCCCGTTGACGAACAAAAACCGGCGACACCTCGTGCGGTGCCGAAACCGGAATCGCCCCGTATCCACCGGCCAAGGCACGTGGACGACCTCCCAATCGAAACCAAAACGGCACTTCCAGTCGCGAATCAGCTCGTACGTGTACGCGGTCGGACAGATCATCGCGTCCACGTGATTCAGCCAGTCCCGCTCCAGATCGGCATACTCCCAGTTCGGCACGCAGGCCACGCTGATTCCGAGGTCGTGGGCAATTTGAGGCAGCTCCGCGATGCCGGGCAACTCCACAAATAGAACCCAGTCCAGCCCGGCCAGCCACGACCGCACGTGCTTGCGCTTGATGTTCCGGGGAACACGGTCTATGGGGCAACTCGCGGGCAGGTCCGGCAGCGACGGCAGTCTCGCGTGCCGCGGCACCAGCCATCGGTCGACCGGCAGGTTGACGGCGATATCTCGGTTCTGGTATCCCAAGCCGGAGGGAGTGTTCCAGCCGACAAGCCCGATCTTGGCACGCTCGCGACGCGACGCCTCGAAGGAACCCGAAACGAATTCAAGGCTCTTCGCGACGTACTGCCGGGCTCGGGCTGCTTCTTCGATTTCCCGAGAAGATCCGCCTTCGTTCTTGAGGATCTCCGCCGTAGCTCCGTAGACAAGGGAGGCCACCACAGAGTTGATATTCCGCGGGGAAGGAGGTGCCTGCTGGCAGCAGGCTTCGCAGGCGTCGCGACCTACTTCACAGGCCTCGTTGCGCTGCGCCCCCGTGATCTGCTTGACCAGGCCGCAGATGAAGACCGCGCCTGCCGATCGCGACCCGAGACGCTCGCGGTAACGGCATTGGCCAGGTGTACGCGCCATGTTCATCCCTCCCCCGGCATCTCGGATCCGCCAGGCATTGCCGCGCAACGAGAGCTTGCCTCAGACGGGATTACCTTCGACAAACATCGGGCCGTAATGCTCCTTCAGGAAGTCCACGATCCCGTCGACGTTTCGTCTCGTGTATCGCCTGGTGCGCCGCCAGACGATCGCGTCGAAGATGTGTCCGCAGTCGACGTACGTTCCCAGAGGATTCCGGCGGTGCCACCGCGCAATCAGGCACTCGGAAGCGAACGACGCGCAGAGGAGTACGATTCCCTTCCCCCGAAACCGGCAGCCTCTCTCGGTAGCCCCAACCGCCAGGTAGCAGTTCCTCTCGGGAATCGTGAGGTGAGTACAGCGGAGTCCCCGTGCAATCGGTCCCAGCCGGCCGTTGGCGACAAGATACTTCGGGCCCCGGAAACTGCCCACCGCCTCGAGCAACCGTCGCGTGGAAAGATCCCGCAGACCTTGCTGGAAGAGGACACTGTCGACCCAATGTACCGCATCGGTCAGGCCGCGGCTCTTCAAGTACGCTTGGACGGGAAGCCCGTACGGGCCCGCCGATAGACCGACGTACATGCTCCGATTGTGCGGAAAGAGGCCGGCCACGTAGTCGAGCGATTTCCTCATCTCGCGGCCGGCCGTTTCGGGGAAGAAATCGTGACCTGCGGTGGTCTTGCCCACGGCTCCCAGCATCGAAAGCCACTCGCCGTCCCCGTACCGCAGGAAGCTGAACGGCTCGCGGCGCTTTAGGTGCCCGGTCAAAGAGTCGACCGTTACCTTGCGATCGATCAGCCTGCCTGGGGCAAGTGCCCGCGGCGCGCAGCCCCCCCAGGCCCCGCAGTCGGAGGAAGGCCGCACGAGTTCCAGCGGTTGCATCACCGACTGCTGCATCCTAAGCGCGCGACGAATCGCGATCCCCGAGGCACCATCCGCCCCGATGGTCCCCTGGGCAGCATCGAACAGCAACGACGCAACCACCGAATTCGGCCGCTCGACGGTCGGCGCCGCCAACCGGGAGCAATGCTCGCAAGCGTCCCGCCGCACGGGAAACGACGGCCCGCCGGTCGCGGTCATCCGTTGCAGCAACCGGCATTCGGCCAGCTCGTTCCCGCCTTGCCGGCGGACACAAACGCGGAACGGACAAGCTTCGACGACGCGAGCCATGGCAAGCTCCGCACCCGCAACCCAACCTCGGCACTCCAGCGACCCGGAGCGACCCGACACGGGTAAACGCCGTGCCAGGGAAAGCTCAACGCCATTGCGCTCTGCACCCCGGGTTCTCTAGGCTGTGGGCGCCAATCTGTTGTGCGTCTCCACACCTCTGGTCTTGACGACCTCTCCTTCGTACAGACCTTCTCGGCCGGGAGGGAAACTCACTTCGAATCCGGGGGCCGTGCATTCCCGTTCGAGCTGCCACTGCCCCTCCCGGTACCCCCAAATACAGTATTCCTCTGCATCCGTTGCATCGGGGTCGTAGTGCAAGTGCGATTGATAGGCTGGGCCGATCAACTCTCGGATCTCTCCGAGGGCACGCTTCACGTCGACCCACATCGCCCCAATCAACGCCAGGGCGACGACAACCCCCAGAAGGTTCACATACTCCATGGCTTTCTCCTTGTTACGAAGCGGCGGGAATCGGAAACGTTGTGTCAGACGTCTTGCTTGCCACCCGTCGAGCCCGGAAGAAGTTGCCCTCTGGACCCCTATTTTTTCCGGCTCATCCGAGTAAAGCGTACTTCGTCTTGTGAATGCCGAGGATCTTGAGTCTG
>CAZUAM010000382.1:0-7192 GCA_964618095.1 uncultured Planctomycetaceae bacterium
AAGTCGCCAGTTTGGGGGAAACAGGCGTTTTCTCCAAACCCAATTCTCCGGCACTGAGCCCCAGATTCTGTTACCCGAGTTTGAACCAGGCCAGAACTTTGGTTTAGCTGGCGTTGGCGACTGCGGGGGGACGGCGGCTGAACGGGAACTCCTGCTCTACGAAGATCTGGTCTTCTACCTGCTCTACCGCCGCTACCGCCGCGATTTCGACCAGACCATCGCCCCAGCGCACCAGCCAAGGAGCACCCAGCCGCGGATCGGTTTCTAGAGACGATTCCTCCACGACTTCACACGTTTCCTGACATTCCCCGACCGGACGCTTCCCAGCGGGTACGATCCGGCTTTTCTGTTTGCCGGTTTCTTCCAGATCCGCCGCGCACTTCACCATATCTTCTACTACATCCTGGGCGCTTCGCACCCGGCAACCCGGCTGCGCGCGCAGGTATGGCAGTCCATCTTCACCCACGACATGCGGCGTTACGCCCGTTCGCTCTATAAGCGCATGGGAGATATTACCACGCTGATCACCGGGCCATCGGGCACGGGCAAAGAGTTGGTTGCGCGGGCAATCGGCCTCTCGCGCTTCATTCGGTTCGAATCCCAGAAGGAGCAATTCGCCTCGGACTTTGCCGGGGCGTTTTATGCCGTCAACCTTTCGGCGCTGGCGCCCACCCTGATCGAATCAGAGTTGTTCGGACACAAGCAAGGGGCCTTCACCGGCGCCGTTAGCAGCCGAAAGGGGTGGCTGGAGGAATGTGAGCAGACCGGTACGGTTTTCCTTGACGAAATCGGCGAGCTGGAGGCAACCATTCAGGTCAAGCTGCTGCGGGTGCTCGAGGACCGAACGTTCCAGCGCCTCGGTGAGACCCAGAACCGCCACTTCCACGGCAAGATCATCGCGGCGACCAACCGCAAGCTGGCTGCCGAGATGCGCGCGGGCCGGTTTCGAGAAGACTTGTATTACCGCCTCTGTGCGGACATGATCACCACGCCGTCGCTGCGGGAGCAACTCGCTGATTCACCCCACGATCTGCACGACTTGATCGCGTTCATCGCCAGGCGAGAAGCCGGCCAGGAAGCCGAGGCGCTGGCTGAGGAGGTCGAAACCTGGATCGACGCCCAACTGGGCCGCAATTACCCCTGGCCGGGCAACGTCCGCGAGCTGGAACAGTGCGTGCGGAACGTGATGGTCCGCAAAGAGTACCACCCGGCGCACGTGGCCGCGGATGATCCGACCGACGACCCACGTCGCGCGTTGGCCGGAGCCGTCGAAAACGGCACCTTGACCGCAGAGCAATTACTCCGGCAGTACTGCACGCTGGTCTACGTCCGCAGCGGTAGCTTTCAGGAGGCCGCCCGGCGTCTGAAGCTCGATCGCCGCACCGTCAGGAACAAGATCGACCACGACCTGCTCCGAGAGCTGAGGAGGTAGCGAGTCCGACGCCCGCCGTGCCGGTCACACGGTGCACTGGCGTATCGGGGTTGGGCTCTGCGGCTTCGATCAAGCTCTTGACGGGAATCCGGAATCAGTACTTCCAAGTGTGGGGAACGGGTGGCTGGGGTCGAACGAAGTGAGCCCCCAGACCCTCGGCTTTCCGGGGGCTCGCTGGCGCTCGACCCCCGGCCACCGAAGGCGGACCGGCCGAACTTGGAACTACTGAGAATGGGTGATCGGCCGCCGGCGGCAGAACGTGTGGCGGCACGTCGGTCGGCCACTGGGCACCCGGCGAATCCGCCCCCCGCTGGCCAGGGGACGGCCGTCCAGGCGTCTCGTCCACGGCGGCGGAAGTCCCCTTCCATGAAAACACCGCAATAGCCGGAAGGCAACGCCTTCCGCACCGGAGGTCGTTTACCTCCGGCTACGGCAGAAGGCCTCCGCGGCGATGTGTGAAAAGGTCCCCAAGAGCCCGTCTTGCGGGAGAAGACACCCTATCCAGGAATGCCCCCGGATACCAATAGACCTACCCCCCGAGGCCTGGAGAATTCCCGCCTTGAAGGCCGTTAAACCAGGCAAATCCTTGACAATTGTTACAAAGCAATTATCCTTGAAGTATTATCCAGAGCCGCATTCCCGAAGGCCGTCGGCATCAGGCCCAACCGCTTGGGCACAATCGGAATCGGGGAGGACACGGGACACTGTCGGAAGAGTTTCGGAAGGAGCGAGAAGGGGGCACAGAGGGGAAGGTCGTCCGGGGGTGGCCCTGTGAAGGCGGCCGGGAGACTTCTGCACCATGAGTCGGACAGCCAGGCAACAGACGCAGATCCCCGAGATCGTTGGGGTCTCCAGCGCGATTCGCAACGTGGTGAAGCTGGTAGACAGGGTCGCCCCCAGCGATTGCTGTGTGTTGATCGAGGGTGACAGTGGCACGGGCAAGGAACTGATGGCCCGAAGATTGTGGGCCCAAAGCCCGCGCAAGCACCGCCCCTTTATTCCCGTCAATTGTGCCGGGATCAGCGAATCGCTGTTCGAGAGCCAGTTTTTCGGGCACGTCCGCGGCGCGTTCACCGGCGCGGAGCAGAACATGCTCGGCTTGGTGCGGACGGCCGACGGCGGTACCGTCTTCCTGGACGAAATCGGCGAGATCCCCCTGAACCTCCAGTCCAAACTGCTCCGCGTGATCCAAGAACAGGAAGTCATGCCCGTCGGCAAGCCGATCCCCGTCCACGTCGACACCCGCTTCATTGCAGGCACCAATCGGAAGCTTCGGAAGTTGGTCGACCAGGGCCGGTTCCGCCGCGACCTCTATTACCGGCTGAACATCGTGCGGATCGAGGTGCCGCCGCTGCGCGACCGGAGCGAAGACGTGCTGATCCTGCTGGAACACTTCTCTTCGCTATTCGCCCGGCACTACAAGCGGGAGCAAGTCACGATCGATCCGGACGTCTGCTCGCTGCTGACGGCGTATTCCTGGCCGGGCAACGTCCGCGAGCTGGCAGCCTGGGTCGAACGACTCTACGTCACGGGATTGGACCCCGCAACGCTCCTGAGTATGCTGCTGAGCGAGACCGAATCCCAGCCAAGCCCTTCCCCCGCCGAACCGAGAAGCCTCAAGGAGGTCGAACGCCAGGCGATTGTCCAGGCCATGCAGCGCGCCGACTTCAACCAGCGCAAAGCGGCACGGATGCTCCAAGTCCACCGGGCGACACTGGCCCGAAAGCTCAAAAAACATGACCTGAGCTGACGACTCGTCGCCAGGTCACTTCTCGAGCACATCGGCTCTGCGCGGCGGGGTGCCGAGTGGAACCGCCGGGTCCCTGTTCCGCTTTCTCACGCCCCTCTTGCCGCTTGAGTTTCTTCCGGTTTTTCCGAGCCAAGTCGCGCCGGGTCGCTGCGGTCGCACAATGGTTGCATTCTACGACCACCTGCCGGCCGCGCTCTGCGACCACCTGACCGTTTGCCTCGCAGCGGTACGCAGGCGGGTCAAGCGCTAACCCGGGTGCGGTTCAGCCTTTACATGATCGCGCAGGTGCCGGTCCGTCTTTGGCACGCGGTTTGTAGAACGTATAGACGACGCGGCCGTCCGGCGTCATCGGATGGCTCGGCACAAGCCGCGACTGATAGCCCGGTTTATTCGTAGGGTGCCACGGCCCCGTCGGCCCTGCTGGTAATGGGCAAAACAGCCTTCCGCAGCACGGCTGACACGGCCGTGGCACGCAAAGCCCGTTCCACGGTACTGCTTATGAATAATCCGGGACAGGGATCTTGACCATGAAAAGTCAGCCCCCCAAGAAATCCGGTCCGGAGATCGCGGTGTTTTACCCCGGTAACTCGCTGATGCATCAGGTATCCAACTGTGCGATTAGGCATCCGGCCTATGATTTCGCTCTGTCTTTCGCGCAGTCGCTGCACGAGATCCGAAGCGTGCTGCGGTGCACGGTGATCACGATCGTGGATGCTACGGAGGACCCGCTCCGGGCGATGGCCGCCTTCACCCAGGCACTGACCGCGCTGGAGGCAGACCGCGTGGCCGTCTATACCGAGACGATGCACGAGGGGCTGGAGCTGTTTGTCCGCGTTCGGGGTGCATCGCTGCTGCTCGGCCCGATGAGCGACGCACCCTGGGAGGACCAGTTGGAAAAGATGCTGGAATCAGCGGGTCGAATGCGCCGTTTTGGTTTCCTTACGCAGCAACACACGGAAGCAAACGGCGGTCTGCCCAAAGCCTGGTTGCAGAAGTATCGTCTGCAAACAACCTTCACCAAGAGACTACTCAAATTCTTCCACGAAAGGAGGTAACAAGCGATGGACGCCGTACTGAAACGCCTGCGAAAACTGGCCGACGACCAGCTTCTCGAGGTCAGCCAGGCCATCGACCGTGAACTGGACCGTCGTTTACAGCTCTCGGACCTGCACCCGGAATCTGCCAGGCAACGAGCAGTTCAACGCTCGAAAAGCTACCGACACTGCAATGGAGCGGCGGCTCTCCCGGTGAGGGTCACCGGCATGCGGCCGACTCGCAGACGTCGCCTGGCTGCCTAAACGCCACCTCCGCACATGGGCCGCTTCCGCCTGCGGAGTCGGCCAAATCAAACCTGCGTAAGAGGGGAAAAGACATGAAGGGAACACTGGAACAACCGGCAAGGCGGAAGGTCTCGTGGCTGCGGGTCCTTTGGGCCGGCGGCCCAGGTGAGGAAGAGGAGGAGATCGATCGCGGAGTAGACAGCCGGGATCGCGGGGAGCGAGACAGAGTGGAAGCGGAGACGTTCTGGGCCGGCCGCACTCTCGCCATGCGGCGCTCCGCCCGGGTGGCCGCCTGAGACCGTCCCCGCACCACCGCGTCCCAAGGCGCCCCGCTCGACGGACTGGATGAGGCGTTCCGGCCACCGTTCGGCTGGCACGCCAAGCTGCCGGAGGCGAGCCCGCCCGGGCCCCGTATCGATCCATCTCTACCGGGCGAACATCGCTGCCGCGCCGACGGTCTCTGATTCCGATTCCGCCGCGGTGCCCGTCGTCAACGCTGAGGCCCTGCTCTCGTCAAACCTCTACTTTCTACAGCTACCCTCTCAGAAGATGGTCGTGGGCCACGCGAACCTTTTTGCTTCGTCAGAGGTTTGACGCGAGCAGCATCAGCCACAGTCGGGTCGGATGCCGCGGCACCTGCTGCCAAGAAAGGGTCGTTTTCTGTCGCGTCCCGCAATACGTAGGAGTTGATGACACAAACCACCGACAACGGGCTGTGTGGCTACCGCATCAATCCTCATCGATGCCCCCGAACGTCGTCTGAGATTCATGCTGTGGGCGAGCGTGAAATCCGTATTTCCAAGGGGTTTCGATGTCGGCTCAATTGTTTGACGCCACGGGGTATGAGCATCTCGGGTTCGTCGTGACACGCACTCGGCAGTCTCGCCTTGCGGGACAGACGCTCGACTGGCTCACCGTTCTTCCTCAGAAAGGCCGCGAGCCGCTGATGTGATCTGGTCTGATGATCGTGACGGCAATATGGAGATCTACTTCAAGCCCAGAGCAAGGTAGTCTCGATATGCCTGAATCGCCTCTTTACCCCAGACGGCGTCGTCGAGTCGACCGGCAAGTTCGCGGTTGGTCGCTCCGGTATTGAAGACGACGACGGTAGCGCCGAAGTCAAAATGCCGCCGCAAGTATTCACGCATCGAGACGCCGCCAGGCCCCAATCCTCGTGGAGATGCCTCGGTGCTTGCCCAGGGCGGATTGTCGTGCGCGGCCAACTCTTCGTAAAGAACACGGAAGTCGTCTCGAAGTGGGCCAACCGGGTAGGTGGTCCAACCCGGCCGACAGGAGTCGGCCAGCGCGATCGAGATGGGAGCATTTGTGTACCGTACGCCCGGCGAACCGACCAGGCCGGCGCCGGCCGCCACGTGGCTATACATTCTGTCGGCGGGAATTCCGCCCTCGGCTAATTGTCGAGCCCAATGGGAGATATAGTCCTGATTGACTTTGGCCAGTGCCGCGGCAAAATTCTCCGGCGGATCGGCCTTGCTGTAGCCGAGGTTCCCGAGCGCGTTGTAGCCCAATCGGCTCCGTGGCACGCCGTCGCGCTGCATCATCCGGGCAATCCGGGGGTTGATCTTCTCGATGCCCTCGTAATTGGGAAGACACGGCTCGGCGCCCACCGTGACACCGGCAAACAGATGTCCTTTTCCAGCGTTGGCAAGTCGCTTCAGTCCCCCCGCGATCGCCGGGCCAATTACGTCTCCGGCCAGCCGGGACACCTCTCGGAGCACTTCCGGACTGTTATAGCAGATCACCGGCGGCATTTGCTCCGGCGTTCCCCAGTCGCGATAACGGTGGGGATGGGGCGTACCGTCCCAATCCATCCATTCCACGTTCCGCGCGTTGTCCGGATCGTATCCCGGCTTCTTCGGGTCGGCGTAATTCCAAAGGTCGGGCCTGTTGGTCCATTCGAGATTCTCGACGGTGAAATAGACGGCCACGTCATGCCGCAAGGCGACGTCGAAGGCGGCTTTCACTGCCCGGGCCAACGTCCGGGGATCGGCCTCTTTTCGGAATAAGTGCTCGAGGTCCAATCGCCACGCCGGGATGATCAGATGAAATCCCCAATTGCATTTGGTGGGATCGGACACGGGACCGAGCCGTCGCTTCATCTCTTTAACGGCTTCTTCAAACTCGGCCACCCTGCCGCCGTAGAGATGTCCAACCTGTTTGATAGGCAAAACCAGGTATTGAGTCTCGCCTACTTTCCGACGGAACTCATCGAGTTGTGCCTTGTTTCCCAGGTCACCGTTGCCCGGGTCGCCGGGGCCCGCTTCGAGTACGCCCAGAGCGCGGTCCAGCAGCGCTTCGGCCCGCTCGAACTGGCCTTGCTCCACCAGCGGATGGAAATCTTTCATGATGCGGCTGACCTGCTGCCATTTCACCGCGTGTCGGTGGAATCGCTGCATCTTCTCCTGCAGCGACCGCGGCGGACGCGCCGGCTCGTCCTGGGCGAGCAGCGATGCTCCCCCAGTCAAGAGAAACACCAGGGCCGGCATCGTGAACGTCCACCTGGTTGTGCCGCAAGACGTCAAGCCCTTCTCCTCAGGGGGCAAAAGGGCAAAAGGGGACATCACTGATTTATTTGTGTCTTCTGCGGCCGGCCGGGACCGCGGAGGGTGAATTCGAGGCCCAACCTCTCGGCGGTCGACCGCACCCAGGCTGGCGCGCCCAGCGGACGACCGCGAAAATCTCCAACTTCCCAATGTCCAATCCCACCGA